>VGSG01000072.1 GCA_016875095.1 Deltaproteobacteria bacterium | reverse complement strand
TTTCTTTGCCGACCATAGGTTGTTCTTCCTTACCACAGCCTATCGTCTGGCCTGTCAATCCGCTCGGCGGTGAACCACCGACCGGAGAGCCGTATGCGGGAGATCCGCACGTACGGTTCGGAGGGGGGAGCACCGGGTAACCGGCTGTTCCTACCCCTATCTATTGGGGCGTCCATCCTGGACGCAGGTGGCCTCAAACTGGGGAAGTGACCCTCTAGAGGATTGTGGAGCAAAGGAAACAATCCTTTTGCACAAAGAAGTTTCGCCCTGTCTCACGTCTTTGAACGCCCATTGACATTAGCTGCGACGGGGCATCCCGAATCTCAATCCGATGCCGCCTCTATATCATGTAGGCGGCTGGAATAACATGCAGTTCTGTTTTATGAGGGTAGGTTGCAAGGGACTGCATGAAAAGTCTTTGTGCTGGGCGAGTCGTGCTTCAATGGATGGCCGGCACGTTATACGACTCGGTGACTCAGGCACAAGGGGCGTATGGCTGTTAACGACGATGATCCGGTTCGAGCCATCGATATGATGAACTACGATGCAGGGCACACGGAGATATGGGTACCGTTCGGACACTCGGCAGAGAGGGGCAAGCCCTTTGACTCGTGAATCGAGCGAGGTGTAGTCTGATCTGGGGCCTATTCCGGTTCAAAACCGAGTTCTTTCCCGATTTCTCTGAGACTCCCGGACGGACTTTTCATCGATTCGTAACGTTCTTTCCTTAAATCCCCAAGGTCTTCGTGCTGCCGCTGATTGTTTTCTTGGCTGATGCGCTGGCGCAGACCGGGATCAACCCAGGCTCCGAATCGCTCTAGGGGCTGGGCTCATGACGGTTTTTCGC
The DNA here is from genome assembly GCA_016875095.1 of Deltaproteobacteria bacterium. Lineage (GTDB taxonomy): Bacteria > Desulfobacterota > Desulfomonilia > Desulfomonilales > Desulfomonilaceae > VGSG01. The sequence continues at coordinate 22,320 of VGSG01000072.1, read as the reverse complement.
CTGAAGAAATAAGTATGGTGTCCCCAAGCTATTTCAACTACATTCGATCTTCCCAGTAATCGGGCTCTCTGTGGAGATGTGCGATTGCGATGACGAGTATTTCTTCTCTTCGTATCTGGTAGATGACTCCGTATGGAAAACGGCGTGTTCGAGTTCTTCTCGTTCTCTTTGAGCAGGATTGCGATGCTTTTGGAAACCGGGCAATTCGATCCAGGGTATTCAACACTTCCGACAGGAAATCATCGCCAAGCCCGGCGGCCTCACGGTTGTAGTACTGGACGGCCTCATCCAGCTCGATTTCCGCTATTTCCAAGAAGCGAATCTGCATGCATCATTTCTATTTGTACTTATCCAGCGCCTTCTCCAGAGCAACTGCCTTGATTTTGCCTCGTTCATAAGCATCAACACGACTTTCCGCTTCTTTGGCCCACAACTCGTCAATATCCGAATCGGGTTTGTCCAGACTCAAGAGGAGCTTATCAATCAGCTCGGCTTTCTCGGCCGGTCTCAGAGTCAACGCTTCCTTCAGCACTTCATGTGGATCAGCCATTGTTAGCTCCTTGCCCCTATCTCTTCACGAGACCGTACAGCATGGTGAGATCCTGGTCAAGATGGCCATGGGCTCGTTGCTGTCAAGCGAAAGACGTTCGCACCGCCTGGTGGCGGCTGCACCAACCCCGGGTGCTGTGCGTCAAGAACGTTCGGTTCTTTTGACGGTCCCGCTGATGGTATTTAAGTATCGTGTCCCCGAATCATGAATCTTCTGGAGTTTGAGCTCAATGCAGTCACCATATCATGTAGGCGGCTGGAATAACGTGCATTCCTGTTATGTGATGATAGGTTGAAAGGGACTGTATGATGAATCTTTGTGCCCGGACGGTCGTGCTCGGAGGAGTGACCGGGGCGTTCCCGCGGCACGCTGGATCACGGCCCCGCAGGCACAGGAAGTTTACTTTTCCTCTCCTGGATTCCCGCGTTCGCGGGAATGACGGTTCTGGGTCGGTACGAAAACATGACGGACGGTCTGTATTGAAGCGGACGGCCCAGTCCTTCCGAAACCAACGAACATGCCAGACAGACCTCCCCTCCTTTGACTCCCGTTCTTCCGATGATTATGAGTTCATTATAGGAATCGATGGAAGGAGGTCTATCGCCATGACCGAGCAAATATACGATACATCAGGGGAGTGCGCTTGCGATCCGTTTCCGGCCCCCGCGGAAGGCGTGGCCTGCGCCCAGTGCGAGCCCAACAATGCGCTATCGTGTGACGAAGAATGGGTCCTGGGGAAAATGAGAGCCATCAAAGAGCAAGCGCGCGGCCTGACTGCCAGGATGAATGAGATGCACAGCCGCGAAATGGCGGCATTGTCAGGCGGGATTGCCCCGCAGGATGAAGCGGAATGGAATCGCCTCTCTGATGAGCTGGACCGGCTGCGAATCCAATGGGTGGAGTGGCAAGAGCGATTGGAAGACGCAATCGAAAGAAAGCTCGTTTTCCTGGGACATCGCGAAGCCACATAGAGGGCGTTCATTACCGATTGCCGGAAGTTCCGTTTTTTTCCATTCGAGATCCTTCGGGTGAGGCTCGTCTCTTGGGCGCTCCCGCGAGGCGCGGGACAGGCCTGCCCAACAGTGCGTACTCGGCACGCGAGCATTTTATACTGATGCGCATTCAAAGAGGCAAAATCGGGGAAGTCTTCTTTGTGAGAGAGGTATCTTCACGGCTCAGCCAAAAAATGCCCACGGTTTTCGGGATGCTCATTTCTCCTGCGGGGAAATGAGCATCCCGAAAAATGGTGGAAGTTCTTGGGGAGGGGGTCGGGGAGGACCTTCTTACAAGAAGGTCCTCCCCGATTCTTACCTTTCTGAAAGCGAAGGCGTATCAGCCGCGAGAGCGCACGCTCTTCTTTACCTTCTTTGGCATGGGCTTTACGGATTTCCAGTTCTGTTCCTCGGTAATATCGAGAAGAGCCGGTTTCAGCGAAGAAGCCCCGGAGGGATCAGGCTCGTAGATTAGGCTCCCATCCTTGCGGATATGAGCCAGCGTCTTTCCTTTCTGTATCAGCGCTCGGCCGATGAGGAGCCGTCGGTGACAACCCGAAGGGTCTTCTTCCACGCACATGATCGCGCAGCGGCTCCTCTTGCTCAGAGCCAGAAGCTGCAAAAAGCCTTCCTTGAAGCGTAGGGTAGAGGCCAGACGATTGTAGAGCACGAACCCGTCTGCATCGTAGAACTCCTCCTCGTCCGGCAACCCTCCCAGTTCTTTTCCCAGCCACACATAAGTTATTCCGGCTTCCGACATTGTCTTTTCCAGCCGAGCCTTGTTGAACTGCGGCACATGCCGTGAGACCGGCCGAGACCTTACGTCCATCAGGGTCTCGATCCCATTCTCGTGTAGCAACTCCAAGAAACGATCCACCGCGAGGTTGGAATGGCCGATGGTGTAAATGATCCGATGGGAAGTATCATTCATGTCCGATTCGCCTCAAATTGACCTGCTCTATTGCGATCGGGGGAGATCTTCGGAATTTGTCAGGTCGTGCAAACATCTTTCATATCCAGAAATTTCTGATACGCCGCGTTCTTGCCGACTCCGTATCGTTTCTGTGCTTCCAGCGCCAATCGCTTGCCGGAGAGCCCTTCCTGCATGAGGGACTTCACCACTTCTTCGAGGTCCAAGGCTGATTCGGCAGGGCTTGCGCCTTCAACGACGATGACAATCTCGCCTCTAATCGAAGGCCTTGTCTTGAGTGAGTCGAGGACGGTCTGCGGGGTTCCGGGAAGTATCTCTTCATGGAGTTTTGTCAATTCCCGCGTCAGCACTATACGGCGCTCACCCAGGATGTCCGCGGCTGCTTCGAGGGTAGCCGCGATCCGCCTTGGAGTTTCAAAGAAGAGGCTTGTCCGTGGCTCATTGCGTAGCGCCTCAAAAAACCGGCGTCTCTCCGCATCCTTACGAGGCACGAATCCGAGATAGACAAACGAAGAGCAGTCCATACCACTCACGGACAGAGCAGCAATTATGGAAGAGGCGCCGGGAATGGGAACCACACGGTAGCCCTTTTCCAGCGCAGCTCTCACCACTCGACTGCCCGGATCGGAAACCGCGGGCGTGCCCGCGTCGGAAATTAAAGCCACGTCTTCGCCCCTGCCCAGCCTTTCGAGGATCGTAGCGGTCCTTCTGGCTTCGCTGAATTTGTGGAGACTGATGGTGGGAGTGATGACCTGGTAGTGGCCCAAGAGTATGCGGCTCGTGCGTGTATCCTCGCACGCGATGAGGTGCACGCTGTGGAGCGCCTGCGCCGCGCGGGCAGTCATGTCCGCGAGATTGCCGATCGGCGTGGCAACGATGTAAAGTGTGCCACTGGGCATTTCGATCCGTGAATAGAGCCGGTTCTAAAGCTTTTGAGCTTCTGGAGAAGTCGCCGGGGAGGCCCTTTTTGTTCGGCCTCCCCGGAACCCTCCCCAAAAACTCCTATCTTTCCAACCAGCTCCACCGAATTCGTGGTAACCCGGCGGAGTCACGTGGACCCAATCGCGCGCCCAATTGCTACTTGTCCGAGCAAGGGAGCGCCTTTTGCAGCAAGGCACAGTCAATACGTTCCGTGACAAAGCGGGCGTTTTGCGCCACAGGACTTTACTCAATGTTCCAGGTCCCGTTGTTCGTACAGATCTGATGCTTTATATGCTCTAACCGCGCTCACCAGGAGCACCTTGGTGACGGCCGCCACAGGAATGGCCACGAGCATTCCCACAAACCCAAAGAGGTGCCCTCCGATGAGCAGAGCCACAATGTAGAGGACCGGGGGAAGGCCCACGGCTTCGCCGACGATTTTGGGAGTCAGGACGTATCCTTCCACAAGCTGCACCAGCCCAATCCAGACGATGACGTACACCACGTGCAGAATGTCCCCGAACTTGGCAAAGGCCATAATTGAACCACCAACCACCGCAACCATAGTTCCCACGTATGGGATGATGAAGAGAAGCCCTCCGGTGACTCCCAGCACTATGGCAAGATCGACCCCGATGATGACAAAGCCCAAACTGTACAGCCCTGCCAAGATCAGGCAAATCAGCACCTGTCCGCGCACGAACCCCGCAAGCGCCCGGTCGATTTCCTCCAGGCGCTCCAGGACCTGATCTCGCATATAGGGAGGAAGAAGCTCTTTGAAGTTTCGGACTATGGAATCATAGGAAGCAAGCATGTAGTACACGAGGATCGGTATGAGTATCACGTAAAAAAGGTAAGAAATGAGCCCCAACGTGGACTTGAAGATGGTCGAGAGGAGAGGTGTCAAGAGATTGGCCAGCTTGGGCAGATTGGCAAGGAACTGTCTCCACCGGTCCAGAACAACAGAGGCAATATCGTCCGAAGTCTCGGGCAAGGGTAGATTCAGCTTAGTTCGAGCCTCATTGAGTTGCTGCATGAGCACGGACACATATTTCGGGACAAGGACCGCGAAAGCTCTGATTTCTTCCACGATGCTTGGAATGATGAAGATCAACAGCAGGAAGACCGCAAGGAAGAAAATCGCCATCAGGAGAATTGTCGCAAGGCTTCGTGGAACCTTATGCGCCTGGAGCCAATTCACTGCGGGGTTCAGAATGTAGGCGAGGAAGAATGAGACCATTAGGAGGGTGGTCACGGATTCCAGGGCTTGCATGAGCCATACGAGGATGAACCCGAACGCGAGTAAAGCGCCAACCCTGATCAACGACCGCTTTGTCTGGGGCGTCATACTGCTTTCCCTCCTGTGATCCGTTCATACTGCTTCGGATAGCAAATCTGTTGACCGCCCCCTTGGTGGAAAATCCCCCTCCATCCCCCTTTACGAAAAGGGGAAAAGCCTCACATACCCCCATTTCTAAAAGGGGCTGGGGCCTGACATACCCCCATTTCTAAAGGGGGCTGGGGGGATTTCTCTTCGAATAACTGAATCAATCCTTTATGTTATAGCCGCGCCTGGCGCGTTATCGGTCTCTTCCACGCGAGCAGCCCAATCCCCAGCGCAATGGCGATGCAGGCCCATGCAAAGACATCCCCAAATCGGGTGTAAAACGCACGCGCGCCTTTCGCGGATGGGACAGTCTGCACGAGGATACCTTGCCTGTTGAGCGGAATTTGGTCAACAATTCTTCCAACAGGGTCGATGATCGCGCTTATTCCGGTGTTCGCACATCGCACAAGCCAGACACGGTTCTCAACACTCCGTATTCGGGCCATCTGAAGATGCTGATACGGCGCGGCCGTGGCCCCAAACCATCCGTCGTTCGTTATGTTGACCAAGAGCCCTGAGCCCTGGTTCAGAGCCGAGCGTGACAGATCGGGGAATATCGCCTCATAGCATATGAGCACACTAAAAGGAGGACAACCGCCCATTTTCATTACGGTCATTTCCTCCCCAGGGGAATAATCCGCCTCACGCGCAGCTATTCCCGGACCGATGGGGAGGAGCCGGCTCAGCGGCATGTATTCGCCGAACGGCACCAGATGAACCTTGTCGTACCGGTATCGGAGAGAGTCCCCATCGACCAGGAACGCGCTGTTGAAGTAGTGTATTTCATTGCGAATCAACTTAACCGACGGCGCTCCCACGAGCATGGGAACTTTGAGCCTCATGGAGATCTCTCCGGGCCTCCTCCAACCATTATCACGCCCGCCGAACATAACAGGGGCAGCGGTCTCCGGCCAAACCAGCAACCGGGCTCCTTGATCGACCGCTTCTTGACCAAGCTTCTCATACGTCTGAAAAGTGAACTCCCTGGCTGTATCTTCCCACTTGAGTTCTTGCGGGATGTTTGCCTGGAGCAGGCCCACCATGCACGTGCCACCGGACTCCTGAGCTCGGGGAAATTGGCCCGATCGAATCCAACCATATCCCAGCGCCAGGATCAGAGAACATACGGCCGCGGCGATCATTCCCCATTTGGGCCCTCGCCTTGCAGCCAGTCTCTCGCACGCTTCCCAAACGGTTGCGTTGACGAGCACGATTAGGAACGAAACACCATAAATCCCGGTGAGATCGGCGACTTGGACCACGAGCAGACGATCGGCCTGAGAATAGCCGGCAAGATCCCAAGGAAAGCCGGTGAGCGCAACCGTGCGAAGATATTCAAACAGCACCCAAAGAAAAGGCGCGACGATTGCAGGCCCGTACCCTCTCCTTCCGATCATGTCCAGGGCAGAGGCGAAGCACGCTGGAAAGAGCGCCAGGGTTGTTACCATTCCCAATAGAGTGAATAGAGCGGGCAGGGGAGCAAAATGTCCGTGGATGAGAAGCGTGCGGTATACCCAGCTCACATCGAGCAGAGAGAACGCGAAGCCGAAGACAAAGCCGAACAGAGCAGCGTGCGCGCGGGTGGGAGAGCGTCCCAGAGCCCAAAAAAACGGGACTAGACCGATCCAAGCCACAAGATCCAGGCGCGCAGGCGCGAACGAGAAAGAAAAGAGCGCTCCGCTTAGCGTCGAAGCCACCAGCGATAGGATCATCCGCTTTCTTCGGAGGGGATCCGGCACGTTTGCTCGGGCTGCGCCGCGGCCGGACCCACGAGGACTCTGATAATCCTCTTACGGTCGCCTGACTGGATCTTCATCCAGAGCCCTTCGTGCTCCAGCTCTTCCCCGACGGCCGGAACACGACCCAACAAGTGAATGACGAAGCCGCCCAGCGTGTCGTAACCGCTCCTGGGCAGGGTCACTCGGAAATACTCCTCGAATTCATCGAGCGGCGCGCGGGCATTCACCAATACACACGCATCTTTTTGAGGAATGAACAACGCCTCTTCCGCATCGTGCTCGTCCTGGATTTCTCCTACGATCTCCTCAACGATGTCCTCCATGGTCACGACTCCCGCGGTGCCGCCATATTCGTCCACGATCACCGCCATGTGGGATCTCTTGGTTCGGAGTTCGTTGAGCAGATCCTTGATGCCTTTGGTTTCGGGAACGAAATACGGTTCCCGGGCGACGCGCGCCAGGTCGATTTCCTGCTCGTCGTTCAGCCAGAGCGGCAGGAGGTCTCGTGCATTGAGAATGCCGATGATGTGATCCACGTTCTCCTTGTACACGGGGATACGTGAATGACCGGAATCGATCAGGGTCCTCAAGATTTCGTCTTTGCTTGCTAAGTGGGAAAGCGCCACAATGTGGGTGCGGGGGATCATAATCTCGCGGGCCACGGTCTGCTTCAGATCGAAGATGCCTTCGATCATCTCGCCCTGGTCCTCGTCAATAAGGCCTCTCTGCTCACTCTCATCAAGGAGCTGCTGGATCTCCTTGGGAGGTTTATGCAGGCCCAGCAGCCTTTTCAGCCGTGGCACGAATTTGCCGTTTCGCTCTGATTGCGACTCGTCCAAGTAAGCGACAACCTCCCGCATTCCGCGAACGAATGGTGAGAATGGCGGCTGATTCCACGCAGATGGAACGCTGTGCGAGCCGCTGGTACTCAGATAGCAACCGATACTCAACCTGTCAAGGAATTAAGGGCAGCTCGTCGATTTGTGAGGGGGAAGATGTGCTCCGGATGGGGCTGAGACCGAAGACGGCCATTTCCAATTTGGCTTAATTGTAGAAACTTAAGACGGTCTGTCAACGTATTGGAGTAGGTAGATCTCAATAATCCTATTCAGCGGCGTGCTCTCGTCAGGTAATATAAAAAGCTAATTACGTCGAGGGTTGTCTATTAAAAAGATATCTATTGGAAAAAAACATCGCAACTACGCGTGTACGCAGAGTTATTTCCTTGACAGCCGCGCGCGGCCATGATACCGACCCCCCACATCGTTTCCGCTGGGATTGGAAGAGCAGATCTACGCTGGGAGGAGATCGTGGGCTCTCCAGTCCGATTCATGACGGTTTGGGTCGTATTCGGGACAATCTTCGTTCCTTTCTTCGCAACACTTCCCATACAGGCGCAAGACCGGGCATCAACAGCGGCTGTTGTGGGCAATCAGGCTGTTTCAAGAATAGATCCTACCGGGAGCGGGCCAACCACCGGCAACCGAACTCCCGTCTTGCCGCCCCCATTCACCACGGAAGCATCGGATGCCTATTTGGTCAAACTGGCCTACGGGAGGACCTTCGGCACGTGCACTGAACTTGACTACGCCACCTTGGAAGTGAGCAGACGCGGCCCCCGGTTGGCCAAGTCCACCAGTTACGGCCCCATTATTGCCGAAGTGCAGATGGCAATGTTGGCCTCGTACATCCTGTACAGGGAAGGGACCGTGGAGCGCGTCAAGCGGCTTGACTTCGAAAACGGCTACGAATTTGGGTGGCTACCCAAAGGGCGCTTCACTTTGCCCCGCGGACCCTTTGGCGTGTCTACTTATTTGGAGAGCGGCGCCGGCCTAGGTTATGTCTCCGAGACCTATCGAAACTCCGGCTCCCGATGGAACTGGTCACTGCTGGCCGGCCTCGGGATGGAACGCAAACTGCCGGGTCGAACGGTCCTTTCCATGGGGCTCCAGTGGCGGCACCTTTCCAACGGTAACATGTGGGGCAAGGGCGATGAACTGCACCATTCCAACTCGGGCACCGACATGATCCAGGGCCTTGCAACCGTAATCTATAACTTCTGAGGCTGGAGAATTCTCCACGTTGCCAAATCCATTTGTTGCCCGCCCGATTGCTCTCACAGTTCTTTCAAGCCGCGACTGACTGCCATGTCCGAGCCTTTGGGCTCATTCTTGCACAAAAAATAATCACACAGCCCTATAGCCTTGCCTCTGCGGGCGGCGCCAGTCCTTTTGAACAGCTTCGATCCAATATATGGGAACCGATGCGGTGGTTTTTTGAGCAAAGAGCGGGCTGGGAATTCATGCCTTAACACGCGGGATAACAGATCGCGTGAAGGCAAAGTTACGACATAACGCATAATTAGCCATATTCTTCTTTTTTCGGCAAGAACGGCGCCCTGTTTGCATTTTAATCAATGCGGACGGACCTCTATCGTGAAAATCCGGAAAGCGTGGTGTGAAGCCGGCTCGAGGCGCTTCGTTTTCCGGGTCCCCCGGGAAGCAACAAAGCTGGGAAGACCGACAATGGAGAGCGACAATGGCCGGGAATCGCACGATCAAAGCAAAGGACTTGATCCGGGATATCAAGTCCAGGTTTAGCGCCACCGAGTTGATGAGAAGGTACAAGCTGTCCCCTGCGCAGGTGGAAACGATCCTCAAGGAGTTGGAAAAAAAAGTTACCCGTCCGGCGGATCTCTATCCGCGGTCCTGGTCCACGAACCACCGTCTCAGTAACGACCGCACTCGGACGCGGGCACGACACGAAGTGAACATGCGCCTGCCAGCGCTGGACCTCAACTTTCCCGCAATAGAAGGCTTGGTGAAAGACATTTCGCCTGGAGGCGTGAAGGTCTCAGGGATAGAGGTCCGGTTGGGTCAGGAGCGTTCCTTGCTGATCCGTCCGGACGAAACTCTTGGGATCAAGCCTATCCTGTTTGATGCTCGATGTCGGTGGGTTTCCAGGAAGGGAGAGGGCATGCTCTGTGAGGCCGGTTTTCAGATTGAGCATATCTCGGAAGAAAACCTGCGGAACTTCAACATGTTGGCTGAAACCATCGCGGCCTGCAATCTTCGGGTTCATCGCGCGCCGCATTCGGCCCCGAGAAGGCTTGACAATGGGACGGCGGCGGAGATGTCCCAGATTTGGAAATGCCCCGCGTGCGCAATGCCCCAACCGAAGGAATATGATGTATGCCCTCAATGTGGGATCATTTCATCAAAATATCGGCGTCAGCATGGAAATCTCCAGTCGGATTCTCATTTCCGGACGCCGGCGCCGCGCAAAGCCGGATAGGGGCTTGGCCACCGCCGGGGCGACCCGCGACGATCCGCAGTGAATCCGAGGAAGAGCTGATGCCGGCCGGTAAAGCCGGAAGCCTCGTATCAAGTGAAATGATAAATCGGAGAGGCGCCATGACCAGACCAAAGCGCACATTGAAAGCAAGTGAAATCGTTAGGGATGTTCGCACGGGAATGACCGATTCACAGCTCATGGCCAAGTATGGTCTGTCTGCCAAGGGTCTTGCCGGCGTGTTCAAGAAGCTGGTGGACGCGAAAGCGGTTAAGCCTGAAGAGGTGTATGCGCGATTCCTCTCACCCGATGATACGGTGAATGTAGAGAACTTGCGACGTCTACCAAGAAGCTATCTGGCTTTTCCCTTATCGATCTGTGAATCCGCGAATCCCGAGGCCGTAGGAATCGTGAGAGACATTAATGAACGTGGCGTTCAGGTCGCGGGAATTGAGTGCCGGGTGAACGAAACCAAGGAGTTTCTTGTCCGCGCGGATGAGTTCCAAGAAATGTCCCCCTTTGCTTTCAAAGCCGCGTGCCGGTGGGCCAAGAAAGGAACGGAGCGCGCGGATTGGTTGGCGGGATTCGAGATAACCGATATCTCGGAGCAGGCCCTCAAGGAGGTAAGAAAGATGGCTCAGGCAATGGCCTTCTCTGATTGAAACGCGCCTCGCGTGGTCCAATCAAGCCCGCGCATAAAGCTCATCCGCAAATCGGGCGAAATCTTCAGCCGATAAAGTCTCGGCTCGACGGCCAAGGTCCACCTGGGCCGCGTTCGATGCCGCAAGCACATCTTCCCACGTTGCTCCGAGCGCTCGGTTATTCCGGAGCGCGTTGCGCAAGGTCTTGCGCCGGCTGGAGAAGGCAGCCTTCACCAGCCGAGTAAAGAGCTTCCAGTCCTTGACCTGGACTGGAGGCGGGTCCGGGAACATGATCATGACGAGTGCTGAGGTAACTTCCGGCTCGGGGAAAAAGGCCCTAGCCGGTATGTGGAATAGCGCCTCCACCACTGCGCTTGCCCCCAACAACACCGTCAAAACTCCGTATTCCTTCGTGCGGGGTTTCGCGGTGAGTCGTCCGGCCACCTCTTTCTGCAAAAGGATGCAGAGCGAACTGAAGATGTCTCTGTTTTCGTAGACCCGGAATACGAGGCGGCTTGAAATGTTATACGGGAGATTGGCGACCACCCGTAGTCGACCCAAATTCTTGGATAACTCCCTGAAGTCGTATTTGAGAGCGTCAGCGTGAACGAGCGTCACCTCGGGATGATCGTGGAATTTTTCCTTTAGCACGCGGAAAAAGCCCGCGTCCAACTCCAAGGCCCACACGCGGGCGTGTTCACGAATAAGGGCTTCCGTGAGAACTCCGAAGCCCGCGCCGATTTCCACAATCGGCTCTTCCGCCCGTATCCGGGCCGTGGCGATTATCTGCTCCAGATAAGCGGAATCCACCAGGAGGTTTTGCCCCATCCATTTCTTGGGGCTCAATCCGTGTTCGCGGAAGAGCCGCTTGATATCGCTCTTCTTTTCAACGATGGCTCGACTCCTTCCGGAAATCCTGAGAAATCCCCTGTATCCCCTTTAGAAAAGGGGGGTTGGAAGGATTTTCGGGCCTCCCCGGCGACTCTTCCAAGAACTCCTACGATTGACTTGTCTCGCTACCACGGGCTGCCGGGTATTTCGGGTCTGGTGATCGTGGGGGGCGCGCTCAGAGCGAGTTTCATGGCCCCTTCCAAATCGTCGACAGCCTCGCGGGTTCGCCCCAAATTGGCAAGGGCCACGCCTCGATTGTTCAGAGAGGCGCAATCAGTCGGCTTCAGCCTGAGCGCGGCGGTATAATCTGAGACCGCTCTGGCGTAATTGCCTGCGAGAGAGAGCGCATCACCTCTGAGCCGGTACAGCTCCGCGTCCTCGGGCATGAGCTTTATAGCTCTTTCCAGGTCCTGCAAGGCCCCATTCTCTATTCCGAGGTTCAGGTACGCTCGAGCCCTATAGAGCAGCGCCTCGGGATTGTCCGGGTCGAGCTTGAGCGCTCCGGAAATCGAATCCACGGCCTCTTTGAACTGGGCGTTCCCCAACTGAGCCAAGCCCATCGCAAGGTGATACAAGGCGTTACCAGGGGAAAGAGACACAGCGTTGGCCAAATCACTGATCGAGGGCCCGTACTGCTCCAGAGCCTGATACGCGAGCCCCCTAAGATAGAAGAATTCGGCTCGTGGATCAGCGATGATCAGACGAGAGAAGATATCCACTCCTCGAGCGAATCCTTTGGAATCGAGCGCGAGGCGGCCTTGCCGGACAAGCTCGGAGATCTCGTCCTCAGTCAAGGCCCAGCAGGGCGTAAGGGAATGAGTAACCAAAGCGGCCGCCAAAAGGGCGATCACCATCAACAAACGCATAATAAGCCTCCTCCGGAGCCACATAACACGACCGAAGGTCTGCTGTAAAGGCACGCAGAATACGATGCCCTCCGCCTTGGAAATCCACGCTATATTCCTGCGCGTTGAGCGTGAACTTTTTTGTTCCTGGCTTACGCCCCCTCCCCTAACCCCTCCCGCCAGGGGAGGGGGATGAGTTCCCCTCCCTTGATGGGAGGGGACAGGGGAGGGTGACATCGGGTCGGTTTCAAAGCGTGGCTGTATAATTGGGTATACCCTGCCTGACGCCGCAATTACACAAGGTTACCTCCGGTAGCCTCGAATGTATCCTACGGCTTATGGATCTGGGTCGGGAAATTGGATGCCTTCCATTCATTCCAACCGCCCTTGATCGCAAAGACTTTGGAATAGCCCGCTTTCAGGAATTCAAGCGCCACACGGGCGCTGGTCGCTTCATCCGTTCAAGCGCAATAGAGTATGATCATCTTCTCCTTGGGATACTTGCCCATCCATGATTGCGCTTGCCGGGCATCTTCAACAAAAGCTCCTGAGATCTTAGGTTCTCCGGCCTTCAAAGGGCCCGATTTCCTAACATCGATGATGATCGCATCGGGCTTGCCGAGCAAAGCCTTCACTTGTTGTATTGAGATTCTCGGCGCCTCCCCCGCGGTAAGTCCGGCAGGATCCTTCGCGAGGGAGGAATTCGAAAGAGTAAGCGCCAGTAAGTATCCAAAGGCCATTCCGGCAAGCACGCGCACGGTTCCCTTTTTCACAGGAGCGCCTCCTTTTGGTTCTGACAGCCATCAATTGAAAGTTCATTACGTTGTTGACCAAGAGGCCCCTTTAGCATTTCTTTTGAGTCTATCCACATTATGATGCGCAGGCAAGCTCCCAAGTCCGCGTAACCGAATGAAGAGCCTCTGCCCGTTGTCGTCCTTGACGGGCAAGCATGGGGGTGTTAGAAAAAGCGTTTGGTTCCTTACTAATCGAAATCTTTCGCTCCGACACGAGGATGCAAGGATGCTCACGTTTCAGGAACTCATATTTGCCCTTGAGAAATTCTGGGCTGACCAGGGCTGCGTGATTCAGCAGCCGTACGACGTGGAAAAGGGCGCGGGGACCATGAATCCGGCCACCTTCCTGCGGGTGCTGGGGCCGGAGCCATGGAACGTGGCGTACGTGGAGCCTTCACGCCGACCCACGGACGGCCGTTACGGCGAAAACCCCAATAGGCTCCAACACTATTACCAGTATCAAGTCATCATGAAACCCTCACCGCTGGAGATACAGGCCATGTATATCCGGTCGTTGGCCTCTTTTGGGATTGACCCTTTGGCCCATGACATCCGGTTTGTGGAGGATGACTGGGAATCACCTACGTTGGGCGCATGGGGAGTGGGCTGGGAAGTGTGGCTGGATGGAATGGAAATCACCCAGTTCACTTATTTCCAGCAGGCAGGAGGCTTTGACCTGAAGCCGGTTTCCGTGGAGATCACGTACGGCGTTGAGAGGATCTGCATGTACCTCCAGGGGGTGGAAAGTGTCTATGACTTGAAATGGAACGATAACGTCACATATGGCGACATCTACCACCGGTCGGAATACGAAGGCTCTGTGTACAATTTCGACAGAGCCGACCCCGCGATGCTCTTCCGGCTTTTCGATATGTATGAAGCTGAATGCCAGACCCTCCTTGACGGGGAGGAACCCCTGGTCTTGCCCGCGTATGACTACTGTCTCAAGTGCTCTCACGCATTCAACATCCTTGACGCACGCGGTTCCATTGGCGTGGCTGAGCGCACCGCATACATCCATCGGGTGCGTAATCTGGCCAGGAAAGCCGCGGCGGCATACATGGCCCAGAGGGAGACTATGGGCTTTCCGCTCCTGAACAAGGGGTCCCGGGTGGAGGCCGCGTCATGAAAGGGGAATTCCTGCTTGAAATAGGCGCCGAAGAAATCCCCGCGGGATTCATACCCGCTGCGCTGCCGGCTCTCGAAGAGCTGTTCAAACAGACTCTGAACTCAGCCCTAATCGGGTACGGGGATGTGTCCACCTATGCCACGCCCAGAAGGCTCATCCTCTGCGCCAACGGTGTGGACGCGGGCGGGCGCTCCAGAGAGGTGCAACGGACAGGCCCGCCAAAGGCCAACGCATACGACGAGGCGGGGAATCCCACCAAGGCCGCCGTCGGATTTGCCAGGAGCCAGGGAGTGGACGTATCTGAGTTGATCGTCGTCCAAACCGCCCGCGGCGAACAAGTCGCGGTCAGAAAGGTGGAGGAGGGCCGACTCACGACCGACGTTTTGTCCGAAGCTCTGCCGGGGTTGCTTGAGAAAATCCCATTCCCCAAGACCATGCGTTGGATGGATCTGGATGTGAGATTCGCGCGGCCTGTGCATTGGATTGTGGCGGTCTTTGAGGACGAGGTCGCGCCTTTCACCTTCGGAGATGTGCAGAGCGGCGATAGGAGCTTCGGCCACAGATTCACTCATCCCAAGAGCTTCAAGGTAAGCTCGTTCAAGCAGCTCAGCGGCAAGCTCAGGTCGCAGGGAATCTTGATCAATCCCATAGAGCGGCGAAGGACGATTTCCGAAGAAGTGAGCGCATTGGCTTCAGAACAGGGTCTCATGGCGCTTGAAGATACGGAGCTCCTCGATGAGGTCGAGTTTCTCGTGGAGAGTCCGTATCCGGTCATGGGGAAGTTCCCGCGGGAATTCCTGGAATTACCCGCATCTATTCTTATCACCTGCATGAAGAAGCATCAGCGCTATTTCGCTGTTCAGAGCGGCGACGGGCGGATCACCAACCGTTTCATCGCGGTCAATAACACTCCGGTCAAGGACCCCCAGGTTTCGATCAAGGGACACGAACGAGTGCTCAAAGCCAGACTGGAAGACGCTCGATTCTATTTCCGCGAGGATAGGAGCGCGCCGCTGATCAATCGTCTGGAAGCGCTCAAGGGCGTGGTCTTCCATTCAAAGCTGGGAACGTCATACGAAAAGGTGAGCAGGTTTACTCGGCTCGCGGTGGAGCTGGCTAAGGTCCTCGCGCCGGATCAGGCGCTTCACGTGGAGCGGGCGGCGCTATTGTGCAAATGCGATCTGGAAACAGGCATCGTGTACGAATTCCCTGAGTTGCAGGGCATCATCGGCAGCTACTACGCGGACATGGACGGAGAGCCCGAGCCGGTGGCAACGGCGATCAGAGAGCATTACCTCCCTGCGTACGCGGGCGACAAACTCCCTGAAGGGATCGTCGGCGCGCTTGTCTCCATAGGGGACAGAATTGATACCATTGTCGGATGCTTCGCTGTGGGCCTAATTCCCACCGGCGCGGCGGATCCGTACGCCTTGCGCCGCCATGCGCTGGGAATCATCCAAATTCTCATTTCTCTGGAACGCTCCCTGGACCTGGAAGCGCTCGTGCAGCAGGCCCTAGACCTGCTGGAAGACAAGCGGACGCGGCCGAGGCCCGAAGTCCAGGCCGATGTGATGGATTTCATACGGACCCGGTTTGTCAATTTCCACACATCCCGGGATTACCCGCTGGACGTGGTGGAGGCCGCTGTGCGGGCTCGATTCGATGATGTGGTCGATGCCAGGAAGCGTGTGGACGCGCTGAGTAAATGGAAGCAGCGGCCGGATTTCGACGCGATCATGATCGGCTTCAAACGGGTTGTGAATATTCTGAAGGGGACATCGCCGTCGCGAGTGGACCGCGAGCTGCTCGTCGAGGATGCTGAGAAGGCGCTTTACCGGGCATTCAACCAGGTGAAGGAAAGAGCCAGGCCGTTTATCGACCAGGGTGATTACTTCAGGGCTCTGGAGGTGATTGCCGAACTCAAGGGGCCCATCGATAGCTTATTCGACCATGTGATGGTCATGGTGGAAGACGAGCGGCTCCGGAACAATCGCCTTGGCTTGCTGAGGAACATAGCAGATTTCTTCGAGCAGATTGCAGACTTCTCCTTCATCGGCTCAACAGCGGAATAGAAACCGTTTCTATGCATTTTCGTCGGGCACAATGGAGCCAATGCCCCGGAGGGGGCCTGACTCTCCATTTCCGACCAGTGACCTAAGAGTTACCCGCGTTCTGCAACGCTGATTGACCCGGGATGCGACGGTGTGATATATCTTAACGCGGTGGAAAATAAGGCATTTTGTGACCTAGGGGGCCAAATCACACCCAAGGATTAATGGTTCAAGAAGCCGAGGAACATGCTCCCATAAAGGCTGGATCGACCAGGGGGTCTCATGGCACACCTTCCGGCATTCTTTGGCCTCCCACCGGCTCGAAGGGGGTGCGGTATTCCAATGATCTAGGAATTCCTCGGATCATGGTGACGCGAACGCAACGATCATCGGTAACCAATGTCTGCAATCACCGACGCGGCTGTCCTTAGGAGCCGATCGACGGACTCTAAACCGAACAGGAAGCTGCTTATACCGATCCGTAAAATACGACATGACCGGACACCAAAGCTGGCGTGATCCCATAAGTTCGCAAGAGACATGGCTTCAGTCATGTCGGCTGCAGCGGCGTATCGTCGCGAGATAGAAGCGAGGCTGCGCATCTTATGTGGATAAATCTAATCAGCGCCGGGTCCAAAGGTAGGATGCTATGGCTCTCACAAACGCTTATGTACTTCCGACGAACCGAATTCCTGAAATTTTTGGCAAGATTCGAGATGGTCAGGCACCTGAGAGGTTCACACAACAACAACTCAAGGACTGGGGGTTCCGCTCCTCGACCGACAGAGCATTTATTCCGCTCCTTAAGGCGCTAGGCTTTCTCACTACAGACGGAATGCCTGCGCAGAGATATAACGACTATCGAGACCATTCGCGTTCGAAGCACGTGATGGCGGAAGCGCTACGCGACGCCTACCATGACATCTTTCTCATCAAAGAGCATCCGACAACTGCGGACAGGAGTTCTATGCAAGGCAAGTTCAAGAGCTTCCACAACGTCAGTGACAATGTCGCTGGCTTGATGGCAAAGACATTCCTCGGCCTCTTAGGACTCGCAGACCTGTCTGCCAAGGGTGCAGCATCGTCGGCACCTGAAGAACCGGAGCATACTTCGCCCGAAAACGAAACCCAGCCAATCCCAGC
Source organism: Deltaproteobacteria bacterium (assembly GCA_016875095.1). Lineage (GTDB taxonomy): Bacteria > Desulfobacterota > Desulfomonilia > Desulfomonilales > Desulfomonilaceae > VGSG01. The sequence goes on along the minus strand of VGSG01000072.1, from coordinate 5,015 downwards.
CACCTTTGGCACAGGGGAACCGGGATTGCACTACAACATTCAAATCCACCTTCCTGCTACAAAGGACGTAGAAGTTTACAACGCGATCTTTAAGTCATTGCGGGAGCACCTCATTGGAAAATAAGGACATAAGAGACTTTCTCTTTCGCGGACTGATGTTTGAAGCTGAAGCGGAGACATTCCGTCGTGCCGGGATTCAGATCGGCGCTGACTCAACAGAAGCCGAGGAAAGCCTTCTAAAAGAAGCTTTGGCTCCGTTTAGTGTTGTTCGCCGAAATAAGGCGTTGGAAATGGCGCGTCTCTATGCAGTGCTTTACTGTTTCGAGAACGAAATTCGGGATTTTATCCGAGAAGCGCTTGAGGAAAAGGAAGGCCGGGACTGGTTGAAGAAGCTTCCGCCTAAGATCAAGGAGCAGGCCGAGTCCCGCCGAGACGCAGCACTAAGAGACTCTTGGCTGGAGGGTGAAAAAACGGATCTTCTGGGCTTTGTCGATTTTGGACATCTTGCTCAGATCATCATTCACAAATGGGACCATTTTAAGGACGTTGTACCTACACAGCACTGGCTAAAGCAGAGAATGGACGAGCTAGAGAAGTCCAGGAACTTCATCGCGCACAACCGTATGCTTCTCCCAAGCGAGTTCCAGCGACTCTACATGTACATCGCTGACTGGAATCGTGTAATTGGGTTGTAAGAGGGCCAGACCATTCGTTGTAGCGCACGCGCTGCAAACGGCGCGTTCCTGAGCTTCAAAGTTGGACTTCCAGATGAACTACGAACCTCCAATTTCTCATGAGAGTCTTCGCGGTCTGTTCGAGTATCTTGATAGAACGAGCATGACAGGTTACCAGTGCGATCATGAATTCACTCTCACTAACCGCTTTCTAATTGAGCACTACCTGTCAGTGGAGCCAATGCTCGAGTGGCTTGGCGATAATGGGGCCTGGCGTGACTGCGAAGTTATGTTCAACGTCGCGCCCCAGTGGGAGGAAATTGTTGGCCATATCCCACCAGATCTAGACCCCTAACGTTTCAGTCGACAGGACCCCCGAGAGCTGCACTATTGGGTTCCCGCTTGGCTTCGGGGTCTGGCGGGCGGTTGCTTCCAGCGTTATGCTGCACCATTCCGGTAGGAGTCCATCCAATGAAAGTATTGATTTGTTACTACAGCACCTATGGTAATGTCTACAAGATGGCTCGGTTGGTGGCTGAGGGGGTCCGCCAGGTGGCGAGCCAGGATTTCACCGGTAGCACATCCGGAAATCCGCCAGTCTAAGTTTACGGTACTATTGGAACCGATCCAGCACAAGGAGTGACAGGGCATGGCGCAGAGCGTGTATCTCGAAACGTCCATCATCAGCTACCTGGCTGCGCGGCCAAGTCGCGACTTGGTCACCGCTGCGCGTCAGCAAATCACCCATCAGTGGTGGGAGACCCGGCGGCGTCACTTCGAAGTATTCGTTTCCGAGCTTGTCCATCTCGAGTGTGCGGCGGGTGATCCGGAGGCCGCGGGTCGCCGCGCGGTCATTCTGAACAGTATCCCGTCATTGGAGATCACGCCGCTGGCGGAGAATCTGGCCGACGCGGTCCTTCGTGGGGCCAATCTGGCCGCAAGTGCACGCGCAGACGCGCTGCATATTGCAATCGCCGTGTCACAGGGCGTAGACTATTTGATGACGTGGAACGTCACCCACATCGCGAACGCTGAGCGTCGGCCACTTGTCGAGCACGCGTGTCGCGCCGCAGGGTACGAGCCACCTATTTTATGCACCCCAGACGAGCTGCTGGGAGAGGGGGTGAATGATGTCTGAGCCCCATCAAGAACAGCATGGCCCGTGGCAGGACCCAATCGTTGCCGAGGTACGGGCCGCTCGTCGGCAACTGCTTGCCAGGGTCGGTTACGACCTACACGCTCTCTGTGAGTTGCTCCGCTCCCACCAAGCGGCTGAAGGACGGAAGCCGGTGCAGCGGACACCACGACCCCTTCATAGCGCCAGGATCTTGTACCCGGAGACACGAGACGACAAGCCATCTGTGCCCTAACCGATGCACAGACCGGCCGCGGCGTTGGGCCTCAGTCTTGAACTCGGCCTTAGTCGCAGGGAGGGCCGTGCTTGGCGTTCGGCTGGGGAATTGAGGAAAGAATCCATCCAACGAAGGTCTTGATTTGCTACTACAGCGCCTATGGCAATATTTACAAGATGGCCCGGTTGGTGGCTGAAGGGCGAACTCGAAGGCAAACCTGCCGGGGTGGTCGTGTCGACCGGAAGTCTTCATGGAAGGCAAGAGACAACGATCCTCACGCTGATGGCTCCTTTTTTGCGCCTCAGCATGATTCCGGCGGGGTCGCCATACTTGGTTCAGGAGCTTTCCACCACTCAGGGCGGGGGTTCTCCATACGGCCCGGGCCATGTGGCCGGCGCAGACAACCGGCGAGATATCGACCCACGAGAAGCAGCCATTTGCCGTGTTTTCAGCCGCTGCCCGGCGGAAGTGGGACAGCGTTTGAGGAAGAAGTGAGGCTCCAAACATCGTGGCACGAGCTTGCGGAACAAACACGATGTGCCTGACGGCGGCCTGAGCGCCGGATTATCGGCGTTCACCGTGATTGCTGAAGGTCAGGGCGCGTGCGCCCACGGGAAGCGCCAAAACACTGTGACGAATAATGGTTGCCGCATGATGTTGTTAGGTTCGCGTGACCCACCAGAGCAGTTGACCAGGCGAAGTATTCTGGCTATTATATGGCCAGAATGAGATACGAGATCCATTTATCCCCCGAAGCGGCGCACGACCTCAAGCGCCTGAAGGCCGGCATTCGAGCGAGGGTCAAGGACGCTCTGGAGAAACATCTCCGATATGAACCGGCAAGAGCGAGCAAGAGCCGGATCAAGCGGTTGCGGGGGCTGAGCCATCCGCAGTATCGCCTGCGGGTAGGGGAGGTCCGAGTTTTCTACGATATTAGGAAGCAAGCTGTGGAGGTGTTGGCCATAATCCCGAAATCGGAAATAGGTACCTGGTTGGAAGAGATAGGAGAATAAGTGATGAAGAAGGTGGCCTTGTCCGACCTGAAAGACGATTTGTCGAAGTTTCTCCGGATGGCGGAGAAAGAAGAAGTTGTCATCACGCGGCACGGAAAACCGGCCGGTGTGCTGATCGGTTTCGAGTCGGAGGACGACTGGTTCGACTATCGGTTGGAAAACGATCCACGGTTTCTCAAGCGGATTGAAGCGGCGCGTAAGAGCCTGCGGGCCGGCAAGAGGATTCGATTGGAGGATGTGTAGCGCTGGGAAATGGCCGATGAATGAAAGATATGTGCATGGTTATGACCCGCGGGAGAGTGTGCGATTACAAGACCAAGCTTCCACTCTCGTGGAGCTTCTACATTCCGACACCTCGTACCCTCCTGGAAGCCGCGTCCTAGAAGCGGGATGCGGCGTCGGCGCTCAAACAGTCACTCTTGCCAGGAACAGCCCTGATTCCGTGATTACTTCCGTCGATATCTCGGAGTCCTCCGTTGCCCTGGCGATGAAGACTGTGGCGGAAGCCGGCATCAGGAATGTGCATTTCCAGCAGGCGGATATCTTCAATCTGCCCTTTGAGCCGGACTCTTTCGATCACATTTTTGTGTGTTTCCTGCTGGAGCATCTCTCGGACCCGATCAAGGCGCTCCGGGCCCTGAAGAAGGTCCTCAAAGCAGGCGGCACAATCACCGTGATCGAAGGTGATCATGGCTCGGCTTATTTTCATCCGGACAGTGAAGCAGCCCGCCAGGCCATTCAGTCTCAGGTTGAACTGCAACGGCGAGCCGGAGGCAACGCCATGATAGGGCGAGAGCTGTATCCGCTTTTGCGCCGCGCAGGTTACGCTTCGGTTCGAGTATCGCCCCGCATGGTCTACGCAGATGACAGCAAACCCGAACTCGTGGAAGGTTTCACCAAGAAGACATTCACAGCAATGATCGAGGGTGTTCGTGAGTCCGCTTTAGAGGCAGCGCTAGTTGAGGAGGAAGCGTTTGAAAAAGGGATAAGGGACCTTTACGGAACGGCAGAGCCTGACGGCGTTTTTTGCTACACGTTTTTCAAGGCCGTCGGGGTCAACAAATGATCGTCGAAGACCGCTATTCGCATCAATGGCGGGTCTGGAGCTAAAGTTGCCGGGTTCACGCGCCCGCAACGCGAGTCGGCAGAATGATCGATCTACCCTATTCACTTGTAATCGAAGCCACCGAAGAACCCGACTATTTTGGCTTCTTTTCGCCGGATCTCGAAGGTTTCACAGGTATTGGGCATTCGGTGGAAGACTGTATCTACAAGGCAAAATGGGGAATGAAAGAACACGTTGCCCTGCTGAGGGACCAACGGCTTCCAATTCCACCGATGAACCCAGACCCCAAGATCATCATCCAGAACGAGAAGAAGCGTGCCGTCGCATAAAGGCTGTTCCGCATCCATCCAACAGCCGGTGTTCTCAGCTCCATTGATTCTCCCTCTGGTTTTGATGGAGGGTCTTGCGCCCGATACCCCCCCGTGATAAGGCTCAGCTCAAGAACAAGCCCTTGTGCCCGCTGGTGATTTCTCCATCGGATCGCATTGCCGCGGCGGAGCCCAAGCGTTCACCGCGCAGGAAAGGCGCCTATGACCAAGAAGGTTTTGTTCACTGATTATCTCAAAAGCCTCTCTGAAGTGGCCCTCAGAGGAGATGCACGGGAAGAGAGCTTCTGCCCGGCTCTGAGCGATATGCTTCAGGAGGTAGCGAAGGCTAGCGCGTAGGATGCGGTGACCCCACGCCTCGCGGGGGAACCGCATCGGTCGCGGTTCTTATCGTCTGTTGGACCGGGATTCCGGTTCGGCGTTCGCCCGGCTCAGGGGTGGCGGTGTATGCGGCCGTATCCGTGAAACGGAGCGCCAACCGTATCCCGCGCATGAAATAGGCAAATGGCCAAGAAGTCCCTCTTTACAAACTATAGAAGGCTGGGTTGAGATCTGCGCCTTTGGCTAAGGCTAGAATCCCCCTC
>VGSG01000071.1 GCA_016875095.1 Deltaproteobacteria bacterium | reverse complement strand
GTCCTGTGGATCGCGGAACCGTTGCACAAAATCCAATCCGGGATGGTAGCCCTAATCGTTGCAACGCTGCTCTTTATGCCGTGGGGAGGGATCGATTTCAAGAAAGTGAACCGGCATATCATGTGGGATACCTGGGTGCTCCTTGGGGGCGCGATTTCCCTGGGGACCGTTCTCTATGACGTAGGAACCGTGAAATGGCTTTCCGACATTATTGTGGAGCCTGTTAAGGGTCTTGGCCTGCCCACTTTGGCGTTGATGTTTGTCTTGGCCGCGGCGCTTCATGTGGCCCGCGCCGGGATCGTCAGCGCTGTGGCTATGGGCGCTACGTTCATTCCCCTGCTGATAGGCATGGCCGCGACTCTCAACCTCAACGTTTTGCCCTTCACCTTGTTGCTCACCAATTGCCTGAGTTACGCCTTTTTCCTACCCATCTCCATAACGGCGTTCTTGATTGCCTGGGGGGCATCGGGGGCTTCGGGGTGGACCGCAATCCGGTTCGGAGCAATTCTTTCGATTATCTCCAATATCTATGTGCTGCTCATACAAACCGCATGGCTCGCCTTGATAGGGTACCCGCTGTGAAAGGCGAGATCTATGACGGTTGCAGATAATGATTGAGAAGAACGGCAGAAGGAGTTTCTTGCGCCGGCCCCGGGACCGAGCGTCGGCGGAGGGACAATCCCCATAGGCGTTCAAATAAGGAATAGGTCTCTGTGATAACAAGGCCTTATCACGCTCCCCTTTCCCCGAGGGAGGGGGTTCCGGAAACCCTCTCCCCTGGCGGGAGAGGGCAGGGTGAGGAGAAATGACCAGCGCCAGGGGCCAATCCTATTTAGCGCCTATGGGGACAGTCCCGGGAGCCTGGGCGCCGGAATCCACCGGCCCACTATGAGCCCATGAGAAACGGCTTCCCAAGTTGGTGTGCGTTTGTCGGAGAATTCCACAGAAGTCATCCTAGGATGAGAAAAGGAGAATGAGATGTCGAAAAACTCTCCAAAAAACCTTGATGAGATCGTGACCGAAATTGTTGAGACCGATCTGCTCATCATCGGCGGCGGAAACGCTGGATGCTTTGCCGCGATCGAAGCTAAGAAAGTCAGTCCAGGTCTGCGCGTCGCAGTCATGGAAAAAGCCCACATCAGTCGCAGCGGCGCGACTGCGGCTGGGATGGACGCGATCAACACGTACATTCCCGAAGGCAAGACCCCTGAAGACCTGGTCAGATGGAGTCGCTCCCAGGTGGGAGGCGGACCGATTCGAGAAGATCTCGCGCTTAGTAACGCTCAAGAACTGAACGGGGCGGTGGACGACCTCGCGAGTTGGGGGCTTCCCATCATCCGTGGTGAGGACGGACAGCCCGAGTACCGTGGAAAATGGGATATCTCCATCCACGGAGAGCAACTCAAGCCGATCATGGCGGAAAAGGCCATTGAATCGGGCGCGGACATCTACAATCGGGTCGCGGCCACCAATCTCCTCATGCACGGAGACAGGTGCGTCGGCGCGATGGGATTTGGCGTGAGAGACGGCAAGTTCTACGTGTTCCGAGCCAAGGCCGTTATCGTGTCAACCGGCGGCGCATGCGGCCTGTACAAGTCTTACACCAGCGACGCTACTTCCTCTCACCATCAAACCTGGATGTGTCCCTTCAACGTGGGAACGGGCTACTCGATCGGAATCCGCCAGGGCGCGGAGATGACTTCGCTGGAACAGAGGTGGGTAGCGACTCGGACCAAGGATCACTGCGGCCCGGTTGACACCATTTCCGTGGGCTACCAGTCTTCCGTCATCAACGCTCATGGCGAGCGTGTGCTGCAGAAACACTACGCCCATCTCGGTGGCGACAAGGCGCCCCGATACATTCGAGCCAACGCGCCTATGGAGGAATGGCTTGCCGGCAGAGGCCCAACCTATGCCGATACCACCAACCTGACTCCGGAAGAGGCCAAAGAGCTCAAGACCGATTACCTGAACGAGAGGCCCTCCTTCGTTTTGTTCCTCGCCAGCAGAGCGCAAGACATTACGAAAGAGCCCATAGAGATCTACGGCAGCGACCCTTATGTGGTGGGCGGCCATTGCCAGAGCGGCTACTGGGTCACCATCGACCGGATGACCACGGTTCCGGGGCTGTTCGCGGCAGGCGAATCCGCGGGTGGGACACCCAACAAGTTCGTGGGAGGCTGCGCCGCGGAAGGAAAGTTGGCCGCTCGCGGAGCTGTCGCGTACGTCGCGTCCGTCAAACTACCCGCTCTGGATGAGGCACAGGTAGCAAAAGAGAAGGAGCGGGTCTTTGAGCCTTTGTTGCGTGGCCCGGAATTCGACGGCGTTTCCCCACTGGAGATGGAAGAGCGGATGCAACGGCTCATGGATGAGTACGCAGGAGGAATTACGCAGTTCTACCGAACCAACGAGGAGCGTCTCGACTACGCGCTCAAGCACCTGAAAATGTTGCGTAGCCAGGTTCAATATCTGTATGCCAAGGATCTTCACGATTTGATGAGCGCCCACGAGGTGATTGACCGATTGGACATGGCAGAGGCGCTGGCGCATCACCTCAAGTTTCGAAAGGAGACTCGCTGGCCGGGATGGCAGACACGCTCGGATTACCCGGAAATCGATCCGAAGCTGGACTGTTTTGTTGAGTCCAGACTGAACAAGGAAACCGGCGAGATCGAAATGTTTACTCGTCCCTATGAACAAATCGTCCCCGGCGATCGGTGCCAGCCATAATAGAACAAGGAGGAGATCGACATGCCCCCGAGAGTCGATAAAGAAAAATGCGATGGATGCAAGGCTCAGCATGAGCCACTGTGCGAACAAGTTTGCCCCGGAGACCTGATGGTCCTGGGCGAGAGCAAGAAGGCATATTGCAGATCCCTACGAGACTGCTGGGATTGCATGTCTTGCACTAAGATCTGTCCCGTCGGCGCCATAGAGACCCGTATCCCGTACCAGTTGGGCTACCACGTGGCCAAGCTTATTCCAATGATGGGAACGGACAGCATTACTTGGACGTGTATAGACATCAACGGGAACGTTGAGCACTTCCGTTACAAAAACAGAGTTGAGCCTGAGTAATGGAGAAAGTTGTCCCCAAAATCGGTCTTTTTATTTGCGACACGGGAGGCCGGCTTGGCCGAACAATTGATCTGCCCGCTTTGACGGCGAAACTTGCCAAGGCCAAGGGCGTGAGCCGGTGCGAGGCGCTGAATGATCCCTTATCTCCGGCCTCCTTTGATTCAATCAAATCTGATGTGCGCAACGGCGCAATAAACAGAATACTCTGGGTCGGCCGCTTCACGCCGGATCAGATGAAATGGATTGAGAACGAGCTTGCCGCCGCAGGCTTGAACCCGTATCTCCATGAATGGCGCAATCTTGAGGAGCAGGGAATCGGCGTTTCAGGCATTGATTCCGCTATTCTGAATCGTAAGGCCCAAATGCTTATCCAGATGTCCCTTGCTCGAACTCGCCTGCTTGTCCCGCTGGAGCCCGTGGAGCTCCCGGCTTCCGACGCGGTCCTCATTATTGGGGCAGGAGTCGCGGGAATTCATACCGCCGTCACTTTGGCAAAACTGGGCAAGCGCGTTCATCTTCTGGAAAAGGAAAGCGGCGTAGGTGGAAAAGTAGCCCTTCTTTCCCGCTTCTATCCTCTACTGTGCGATCCTCACTGCGGCCTGGAGTTCGCCATCGATGAGCTGGCGAACTCGGACCTTGTGGAAATCCATACTTTATCCAGGCTCGTCTCACTTGAAGGGAGCCCTGGAAATTTCGAAGCAAGATTTGAAGAGCGCCCTCGGCGCGTAAATCAACAGCGATGCAATGCTTGCGGAGTGTGCCTGACCGCATGTCCCGTTCAACTGCCGGTTGACCCTCGATCCCCCGACGGCCTCTTTACCGGCGGTATCCTTTCGGAGGGCATTGGCGAATTGCTCCCCCCCAAACCCCAGGCCATCCACCCGGCCGCGCCAATGCCCTTCCCATCTGCTTTCGCAATTGACAGAGAATATTGCCCGCAGGGATGCCGCGAATGTGAAAAGGTGTGCCCCACACAAGCTGTCGAGCTGGATCAAACACCGCGGGAGCACACCCTCCGCGTCGGCGCGGTCCTTGTCACCACCGGATGGGACCCATATCCGTTGTCCAAAGTGGCCGAATTCGGATACGGTCGCCTTACGAACGTGATCAGCAACATCGACATGGAAATTCTTTGCAAGGAAAGTGGAAATAACGGCGGCATCGCGGGCCCGGTTCTCCATGAACTCAAGGATGTGGGATTTATCCAGTGCGCGGGCAGCCGGGACGAAAGGCACTTGAAATATTGCTCTTCCGTGTGCTGCTCCGCCACGTTGAAGCAGGTTCTGTATTTCAAGGAAGGATTCCCGGACACAAACTGTTATGTCTTTTATATTGATATCAGGTCGCCGGCGTTTGACGAAGATCTCTACCGGCGAGCCAGGAATCTGGGTGTGGTGTTTAACCGTGAGCTTCCCTCCAGAGTGATTACAGACCCTGTCAGCGGAAAGTTGACAGTGCAGGTGGTCGATCCCACTCTCAAGGAAACATTGCAGGTGAATCTCGATCTCCTGGTGTTGGCCGGGGGGATGACTCCGTCACAAGAGACCGCTGATGTGGCTCAAGTCCTAAAATTGCCTCAAAATTCCTATGGTTTTTTTGAGTCCCACTATCAATGCCACCCTGACGAGAGCCAGAGAACCGGCCTTTTTGTAGCCGGATGCGCTCGCGAGCCTATGAAGGTGAGCCATGCCATTGAATCCGCTCACATGGCGGCGCTGAAGGCTCTCAGATTCCTGGAAGGGTCGGTGCTTGTTGATCCCGCTTTTCCCGTAGTGGACAAGACCAAATGCGACCAGTGCAAGCGTTGCATGGAGGAATGCCCGTATTCCGCTTTCGCCTTTGACGAGAAGGGATTTCCCACGCCCGACCTCGCAAAATGTCGCCAGTGCGGAAACTGTATGGGACTCTGTCCTCTCGCCGTGGTGTCAATGGGCCACAATACCGTCAAACAAACCGCGGCTCAGATTGGAGCAATTAATACAACTTTCATGGGAGGCAAGGAACCAACCGTCCTGGCGTTCCTCTGCAAGAATGACGCTTACAAGGCCGCTCGGGCCGCGGCGGATCGGGGGTTCGCGGTTCCTCCCAATGTAATTTTTCTCAAGCTTCCCTGCGCGGGGGCGCTGAACAACGCGCTCATTGCCGATGCGCTTTCCGCCGGTATTGACGGAGTTCTCGTGGGTGGGTGTCCGGATGGACAGTGCCATTATGTGAAAGGGAGTCAGCTCGTCCAAAAACGCAGTGGAGACCTGGCCGACAAATTGAAAAAGATGATGATTGACCCTTCAAGAGTGAAGTTCGTTACGCTGGAAATTAGAGACTCTCGAAAGTATGTGGATTTACTCCAATCGTACGTTGAAGAGCTCAAGGCAATGGGACCGAATCCTTTCAAAATCTAACGGGGGGAGCTCATGAAAACGCTTTGTATTTACATTTTGACTGTGTTTATGGTGATGATTCTGATCTCCGGCGTAGCCGCTGAAATCAAAATCGGCGTCCAGGCGCCGAGCGGCGCCGAAAGAGCGCAACAGGATTGGGCCCCGCTCGCCGGCTATTTGAGTGAGCAATTGGGCGATAAGGTGGTCTTTGTTCCGATTTCACCCGCGGCGTTTCGTGAATTCTGTGAGGCCAATCCCCAAGGCTTTCTCTTCCACAACGCGTGGGTATACATCCGAGCCCGGTTGGTCAAAGGAGCGCGAGCGCTTGTGACGGTCGATTATCAAGGAGAGGGCCCAAGATTTGGAGGAGTAATTTTTTCGCGCCGCGACAGCGGGATCGGCTCTTTGCGTGACCTACGCGACAAGGCGCTGATGTGCTACAAATTCAGTTCTCTGGGTGGATGGCTTTTCCAAAAAGGTGAGTTGGTAAAGGTCGGCATCAGTCCTGAGAAGGACTGCAGGCAGCTCTTGGAGGCGCCGGATCAAATGGCGGTAGTTCAGGCCGTAAGAGACAAAAAAGCTGATGTGGGAACGGTGCGAACGGGAATACTCGAAAGAATGCAACGGGAGGGAAAGATTGACGTAAAGGAATTTACGATCATCAATGAAACGCGTCATGAGGGATTCACCCAACTATGCAGCACCGCGCTGTACCCCGAAGCAACCGTCGCGAGCCTGAAAGACACGCCGACTGACCTGGCGGCTAAAATGAAAGGCGCACTACTGTCCGTTCCCGCAGGCCATCCCGCGCTAAAAACTCCACGGGTGGAGCGCTTTGTGGAAGCGCTTGATTATGGGCCGGTTGAAGATCTCTGCAAGATGCTCGGAGTAGAGCCTTACCGGAAAAGGGAACAACAGTAAGAAGGGATAAGGGCACGGTCCCGTACGGCCGCGGGATGACTATCTGTCGAACCGGTGACGGCAAAATTGCAGAAGTATGGGTGTAGATGGACGTCTTGAGTATGCCAAACCAGCTCGGGAGCGCCCGAGCGCTCTACTTCCTCAGTTCGATAACGTATTCTTTTTCGTCCGAGCCGGTCATCAGGTTATGCCGGCTCGAACATCTGCCATGCGCTTCTCAAGGGAATTCGCTCTCCAGTTGTGCGACCACTATTCTAGCCTCCTTACGCACTTTCTTACTGCGATCCCGGGTCAGGCGTTTTATCGCCTCCAATGCAGGTTTGTAGCGAAGAAAGCCCATTACAAATATTGCTGTGCTTCGTACGGACTCATGCGGATCATCCAACAATCTCAGGACCTCCTGAGCCGCTTGCTCGCTCCTATTGTAGCCCAAGGCCATGGCTGCGCTTTTTCGCACCGACAGATCAGTGTGACCGAGCAGTATGCAAAGCCTGGAAAAAATCTCCTTTCGAGTCTGCTCGGACGTTAACTTGTGCTTGGCAATCGATGCCACCGCGCTGGCCGCCGAATACCAGACTAAGGGGTCCGGGTGATCTAATCTCTCTATGAGGGGGTCTATTGCCCGAGGATCGCCTTTTAGCCCTAGACCGAACATCGCGCGCCCAGATCATTCTGGGTCTTCAAGTTCTGCAAGGAGCGACTCAAAGGAACGGTCGGCCAGTTCGAGGGACTGCGCTAAAGGTCCTTCAGGCGTTACACCCGATTCCCATTCCAGCTTGTGAGACGGTATGAGAGCGCAGTTGGTCAGCTCATGACCTATTATGAATTCTTTGGCCCGCTCCGTTACCAAAATATATTTGGGATACCCGTTAACGGTGAAGAAATCGGGGCCATCCCAGTTGGATTCGTCCACAATGATCCCGTTGCGAAAAGACGAATATTGAAACCTTCCGGAATTTTCGATTTCGTAAAGCAGATAGATTCCGGATTCCTGGGCTGCATCTCCTCCTTTGCCCTGAATCAGCAATTCCCATAAGGCAGGAATGGTCAGTTCTTCTCTGCGCTTCCTGCTCACTCGTTTGATTTTTTCAACGGCAACAGGACGAGCCTTAAAACCCGTAAAACCTGCTTGCGTGAAGAGAGATAGTGTTCTCTCCGTAACAATACAGTCGCTCGCCCATGTCCAGACAAAATCTCCAACTTTAGGCAAGGGAAGTACTATGGCCAAATCCACGCGCGGCGCGCCGTAAGGTGGTAGAAAACGGCCGGTGGAGAGTCCTCCTACATTGTCGCTCCACGAGCTAGCGCCGAATTGTCTTTGCCACTCGGTCCGTCCATAAACTTGATGGGGCGTATCGCTTGGGTAATCTAGACGATAAAAGACCTCTTTCATCGGCTTCTTTACCTCTATTTCAAAAACCACCGGTCGAGCACCGGCGTGCAGACCATCGGGTTTGAGTCGATGATCTACTGCGGACTATTGCTCCATGGCCTCACGCAAGCCATGATCAGATTCTTTCCTATGTCTATTCACAAGCCTCGAATGCCTTTTCCAGGAGGAGTCCCAACTCTTCATAGGACGCATCGAAGTAAATGGTTATTTCTCGATCTCTAATTGGCACGAAGGCGTAATGGTCTTTGGGACCTGATTTCCTGTACGGAAGGAACGTCAACTGATCTCCTTCTTCCTCAATGGCACATCTCAGGGCAGTCTTGGCGAATTTGTTCCACGATTGAATGCCTACCTCCTTCAGAAAGACCCGGAGCAAGCTATCCCAGTCTGTAGGATGAGCTACCTCCTCTTGGGAATGTCTGAGAACTTCTCGTACATATTTCCCTTTCATTGACGGGGGTTCCGTCTCCTCAAGAGCGATTACTGGAGACACACCGATCCAAAGACCCATCTTGGTTTTCGACATTGGGCTAAGATATGTCTTCTTCTTCCTCTTGTATGCTTCTGCGCGTTTCATGGCACTGTGATAACCTCCACTTTCACGCCGTTTCGTCTACCGTATTCAATCAGACTTCCTAGAGCCGATTTCTGAGCCTTTGTAGCTCCAGGGGGCACACCGAGGCGTAAGACCCTTTCGATTATGTCTTTATCGCTAATGTCAATGCGTTTCATGCTCGCTCCGTCGAAATTGACAAGCTGATCAACATACTTCCGGCCTCGCGAGAGAGTCTTGGCAGGATCTTGATACGACTTCAGGCGGAGATCCGTGCTCTTGATACTCGTGGCGACCCCATCCTTCCGCCTGTCAATGCCCCTGAAGGTACGGGGAAGATTCCGCCCAAGGAGGTCTTCAATGGCCCATCCTCGAAGGAAATTCGCAAGATCCCAGACTTTAAGTAACTCTTGGCGAGCATTTTGTAAAGCAGCAGTCTCGGCCAGGTTTACTGCTTTCGCGAGGGCTGCTTGGATTTTCGTGAGGCCGACGGCCACCAAGCCCAGCAAATCCCCAAGTGCATCATAAAGGGGACCTGGGGCCCACGGATATCTTTCGTAGTAGCCGGATCGCCACCTATCGTACGCCTTGGTCAGGCCGGGACACACAATATCCAAAACATTTCGAGCATGATCACTAAGGTCGGGCGGCCTGGGCGGTCCAATCGTTGCCTCAGGTTCCTCCGGCTGCTGGGACCACCAGTCATTACCACTGTTGTCGCCGAATTCCTCATCCTCGTCGGGGTGGGCTTGGGCGCCGAAATTTCGCTTAACGGAATTCAGCAGGGCTATAACCGAATCTTCGGTTTCATACCTCAACGCGTTGTCCACGTAATCATCGACATCTTTTGGGGAGACCTTATCGGGATCTTCTCCTCCTTCATTGTCCTTACCGGTTCCTTCTCTCTTGTGGCTCTGGCTGTACTCCGGATGGGTGGCAAACCACCAGCGGCGTTGTTGATCAGTTGCAAACATTGAGTTCCCCTCACGTGGAAAAAAGTGACATTTGCGCTATGAGACGCATGAGATGTTTCAGACACACCTTGAGAACTCCTCCAGGCGTGTGGCCTCGAAGTTGGGTGGTTGGAGGAAGTTACAAGAAGTGTCTGGGAAGGCTTATTAGGCTAGTCGCCCGCATGTACGAATACCCTTTCAACGAGGGCGCAATTATAACGAAATCGGACACCAAGACAACAATTCGATGGAAAACCTGCCGTTCCGACTCATCCATGCTCAGACATGCGCATGCACGCGGTTGCAGGGACGGAATCTCCTCCATTACGGACGACGCGAGGCCGTCGGACCTTCGTTCAGGAGATCCCCATCCCGCCCAAGAAACCATCTCACCATTTTGAAAAACACTCCTATAAAAGGCCCGCTACCAGGCTTCCATATGGATGAGCCTTACCGCCTCTGCCGCATTCCCTCATTTCTTGTGATAAGAGAAACCCAGCGCAGAGACCGTCGTGCGAGGTTTCCCAATAATCACTTTCCATCCTCCCGTATCCCCGCCTCCTGTGCCGGCCGGAGGCAGTCCCGCGAAAGAGCGAGATTGCTCGGGAATGACGGAGAAGGGTTTACCGGCCGGATGCCGTGAGATTTTCCGCCTCGCCGCCGAACGGACACAATTCTTCGGGTAACTATAATAGGCGCCTCCTCGGGTCCCGCACCGGGGCCGCAGGTTTTCTATCGAGCAATTGACTTGCGGCTTTTGTCTGTTATAATTAGAGCCATCTACGTGTGCTAGGCTCAGCTATCTCCTTCTTCAACGTGCCTTCGCCATATTTCCGAGGCGTATCCCTCCAGGTCTCCGAACCGGCGATGCTTCATCCCGCCAGGCAGGCCCACGCTCGAGATGCGCTTCGATTACCCCACCCATTGGTTCCTGAAAGGAGCAAGACTTGATCGAGGCCGACAAACAACGACGATGGTGGTTCGCCACACACCCCGAATTCAGTTGGGGCCGAACAGGAGCACGGGGCAATCGCCATAGCAAACCACACGACGATTCTTGGTCACCGCATCGGAGGGATGATTCGGGTACCGGGCAAGACTCGGATGATGAACGGTCCGATGCCGCGACAAGAGCATTAGCCGAGGCCTTGAATATGGAGGCGGAAATTCGGGCGCGCGACAACATCGGACTGGAACCCGACCCGATCACCTTCTTGGATATTTGGCCTTACCGGAAATTCCTCACTTCCCCTACTGGGGCTTTTCGGGACCTCCTCAGGAACATGGCAAGGACCGCAGTGGTCAGCGCCGCAAAACGGGCCGCGGCCGAAGGCCCCGGAAAATGGGTGGAGGTAGCCCTCAGTCCGATTGGATTGGCTCATCAATCCGCAATGTCCGGTCAACCGATCCGGGCGCGTGGTGGGAAGCTCTACATTAGAGAATATGAACTGAACGGAGTGAAATTTGATGACTACAAGAACGGGACGCTGTATGAGTATAAAGGGCCTCACGGCAACTTGCTGAACAAGGAAAGAAAATTTGATGATTGGGTGAGCGGCGCGGAAAAGCTTCGCGATCAGGCTGTAAGACAAACGAAGGCCGCACAGGGTATCCCCGTTGTTTGGAGGGTTGGCGCCGGACAGGTGAAGGCTTTTCAAAAAGCAGTGGGCAAGGTCCCGGGATTGTCTATAAAACCCTGAGGAGAGGATTTAATGAACACTTATGTTTTTCGCCAACTATGCCGGCCGCGAGGAGATTTCCGAATCGACGAAGTGATTGACTTCCTCCATTTGATTAAGGAGGCATTTCGATGTCCGGTCTTGTACGATTCCCGTGACAGACCTGTGGACCTGACGGGATCAGGACTTCAAAAGATTTTTGAAAAGAAGACTGATAAGCTTTTCCCAAGTATAGGGGCCACCTTGGACTTTTTTACCATCCAACCGCGCAAAAGGGACGACAACACAGTACGGATCGAGATTCACACCGGAACTCAGCCGGATGAGATTTTTGTCGATACTTACGACCTCTCAATCGGCGAAAGGAGCAAACTTCCGGATTTCGACTACTTTGAGAAATGCATTGAAATTTTCAGGCCTTTCGAGGCTTGTCTCGAGGAAACGGAGAATGAATATAAACTTGATGCTTACGATCGGCAGCAAGCCATTCCCAAATTCGACAGGCCTGCGATCATCAGGGGATTCCATTATCTCGACGAGGGAATGGCGCGTTCCATAGGAGGGATTGACTACTGCCTGAAGGCGCCGGCCTGGCATGTTGAAAGGTTCTGCGAAGGCGTTCTAATAGAGCTTGTTCCAGGTCCTTTTGATACTGACAATCCGGAGCACCTCAAAATACAAAAAGAGGCAATGGAGTACTTCGATTTGTTCTGACGCATCATGGACGCAAGCCATGAAACATGACCACCTACGACGTCCGCTCAGACGACGGGTCAAGTCTGCTCTTGGATCGCCTATCAAAACCTAGTGTGAATACACCTTGCCGCTTGGCGCTACTCTTGGCCTCTCCCGACAATGCACAATGCAATACACGGGACGATGTTGAAGAAAAAAATGGCAATTTTGTAAAACAGAATTCCGGCAAAGTTGATCGTGTCAAACTGTTCGGCCGTCAGATGAAACCATACGCCCACAAATTTATGCATCCAATCGTGAGCAACCATAAAGTACAAGAACCACCACAGAACTAAACCATAGTTCATTACCACGCACCAAAGAAGCGCATTTCGCACCATCCGGATGTTCATTGACGTTACCCCCTTTCTCTCTCATGAATTCTGCAACAACGCTTAGACCTTTATACCGATCAAGAATGGACTGTCAACTCACAGCAGTGCGTTTTCACATCGGACCTTCGGTCAGGAGATCCCCATCCCGCCCAAAAGGCCATCTCACCTTTTTGAAAAACATTCCTATAAAAGGCCCGCTACCAGGCTTCCATATGAAGGAGCTTTGCCGCCCCTGCCGCATTCCCTTATTCCTTTGATAAGAGAAATCCAGGGCAGAGACCGTTGTGCGAGGTTTTCCAATGCCCACTTTCCATCCTCACGTATCCCCGACCCCTGCGCCGGCCTCCGGCGGTCCCGCGAAAGCGCGGGATTGCGCTGGAATGACGGAGAAGGGTTCACCGGCCGGATGCCGTGAGATTTTCCGCCTCTCTGCCAAGCGACACAATTTCATGGTAACCGGTATCGTGAACGCCTCCTTGCGTCTCGTGGGGCCGCGGGTTTTCCATCGAGCAATTGACTTACGGCTTTTGTCTGTTATTATTAGGCCAGTCTACGGCAGCTAGGCATAGCTATCTCCTTCTTCAACTTGCCTTCGCCATATTTCCTAGGCGTATCCCTCCAGGTCTCCGAACCGGCGATGGTTCATGCCGCCGGGTAGACCCGCGCCCGAGATGGGCTTTGATTACCCCACCCATTGGTTCGTGAAAGGAGCAAGACTTGATCGAGACGGATAAGCAACGACGATGGTGGTTCGCCACACACCCGGAATATAGCGGCGGCCGCAGAGGACGAGCGGGAAAAGGCCACGGCAGTCCAGGCGGAGGAGGATGGCCGGCGCAACCTGCCGGGGGAGACGGGCCCGACAGATATGGAGGTACGTCTCCCAGTGGCCAGAGCGATCCATCGGAAAACCCAGCAAAAGAAGCCTTCATAAACATGATGATGAAGGCGGGATGGAGCCGAGAATGGGCGGAGTCAAGATGGAGGCTGCAGAAGTTAAATGAGAGCATAGCCTGGACTACTGCCATGGCCATAGGGGTCTACGGCGAGATTGCCGATGCGATGGCAATTCTGGTGGGCGGGCGAGCAGCAGTTACATCAGGTATTGGAACCCGGGGCCCGAGATTGCCTCCCAAGGATACTCCGGAACGTGCTAGAATCGACGCGGCTAGAGAGCGAGGCGTAAAAGCCAAGAAAGCGGAAGAGCTTGCGGATATTCAAGCGGGGGGAAAAGGAAGCGGCGTATGGTCGGAAAAAGAGCTGGAGGGAATTCGGAGAAGCGGTAAATTCCCGGATGACGTGGAGTGGCATCACGATCCTACCGTGGCCAACCGACCTGATCGCGCCGCAGATCCGCGAGTGGTGAGCCCCGTGCGTGGCGGAAGGAAGGGTCACTTGCGCGATGGTCACAAAGGGAATTGGAGAAATCCAAAAGAATAATAACCGGGCCGCTGGAAGGGATTTCGCGTAGCCTGCTCCGTGGCTCCCGACGGGTCAGGCGCAAGGCTTTGGGTCATACCCAAATCTTCTTCGGAAATGTAAAGAACGTAAGAGTGGAGGATCGCGTGAAACCTAGCGAACGCAAAGCGCGAACTGAAGCGCTCCTGGAGAAGAAAGGAATTCCTTTTTTCTCGGGGCTTCCGTGTATCGAATCTGAACATGAGACCGAGCTACGAACTCCAGAAGAGGTCGGCATCCGAATGTATTGCCTTTTTTGTGTTATTGGCGCTGCGTACGATTGGACCGATATCTCTTGCAGCCGATATCTTAAGAAATACGGACTTTGGAAGCATCTCACCCCTGCTGAAGTTGCATTCCTATCAAATCTGCCCCCTGACAAGCGATCCGCGACAAAGTTCACTTGGCGCACTGAAGCTTTGTTTTTGTTGATGTGGGCAGTGCGTCTAATCGGAACTTTGCCGTTTCCCACCCATCAAACCGATAACGAACAAATTATTTCTGTTTTTCCCAGCTTCATAAAATCTCCCTGGCCTTTCATTAGTGCCTTAGAATTGCGTCCCAAATCAGACATTCTAGATGCTTCCGACCTCCTCTATAGACTTCACTGGGCTACTACACAAGCAGAACTGGAGGCAAAGCCTGCACCCGCCGGACTCGATCCGGACGTTGTGTACGAGTGGCATTACGCAATAAACTGGCTTACAAAGTATGACAACCTGGACTGGGACGAGGTCACAACAGACACGTGATTCTTTACGACGGACTCGAGGAGCTGTTCTCTCATGAATAGTTATACATTCCGCCAACTATGCCGGCCGCGAGGCGATTTCAGGATCGACGAAGTCATTGATTTCCTTCATTTGGTTAAAGAGGCATTTCGATGTCCGGTCTTGTACGATGCGGATAACAAGCCTGTGGACCTGATCGCCCGAAGACTTCAGGAGATTTTTCAGAAGGAGACTGACAAGCTTTTTCCGAGCATAGGGGCTACGTTGGACTTCTTTACTATTGCTCCGCGAAAACGAGACGACAACACTGTGCGGATTGAGATTCACACCGGGACCAAGCCCGATGAGATCTTTATCGATACTTTCGATCTCTCAATTGGCGAAAGGGGCAAACTTCCGGATTTCGACTACTTTGAGAAATCCATTGAAATATTTAAGCCTTTTGAGGCTTGTCTCGAGGAAACGGAGAATGAGGAGATGCTCGATGCTTACGATCGTCAGCAAGCCATCCCTAAATTCGACAGACCTGCGATCATCAGGGGATTCCATTACCTTGACGAGGGCATGGCGCGTTCCATTGGCGGGATTGACTACTGCCTGAAAGCACCGGCTTGGCATGTTGAAAGATTCTGCGAAGGCATTCTGATCGAGCTTGTTCCAGGTCCTTTTGATACTGAGAATCTTGAGCACCTCAAAATACAGAAAGAGGCAATGGAATACTTCGATTTGTTATGACGTTTTGCTGCACCAAGCCCTGAGGGACGGCGAGTTGCTGCATTCTCCCTTGCATTGTGGCCAATGCTCTTTCAATGAGTGCCTTTCGATAGGCTGCACGCTGGGAATCTCCTTCACTTCGGACAACGCAAGGCCGTCGGACCTTCGTTCAGGAGATCCCCATCGCGCCCATGAAAGACTGCGTCATCATTCATAATGAGTCCACATTCGGATCACTTTGACCACGTGGCCCTCTTCGATCACTTGGTACACAAGTCGATGTTGGATATCGATTCTTCGGGAATACGCGCCGCTCAGATCTCCGAGCAGTTTCTCGAATGGCGGTGGGGTCGCAAAAGGATTCCGCTCAAGAAGCTTCAACAATTCCTCGGCCTTTTCCTTCAATCCCGCGGCTGCCAATCGCTTGGCGTCTTTTCGAGCTTGACTGGTGAAAACGAGCTCCCATTTCACCAATCGAGATCCCTAGCGCATTTTTCAACAGGCGTCTTGAGCCCCTCAACGATGGACTCTCTCATGCCGGGAACGGAAAGCAGGTACAGCGTTTCCTGGACGGATCTCCAGTCTTCTTCGCTCACCAGCACCGCGTTTCCCCTCTTGCCGGTAATGAAAACCGGTTCATGGGACGACGCGACTTCGTCAATCAATCGGTACAGCCGAACTCGCGCCTCACTTGCTTTGATAACAGTCATGGTCTGATCCTTCCTTAAGACAAGCGTACGTCTTTGCGTACGAATTGTCAAGCCATGCTTTTGCCTCTTTGGGTTTCAAATCGGGCCCTGATGTCCGCGGGAGAGTCTTCTACGCGAAAAGCCGGACGACCAGCCGCCCTTTGACGACTTGATCGTGGAAATCGAGTTCCCGGAGCATTAGCACCAATACCCTTCCCAAAAAGCCCCTTCCGAAAGGCTGCCGCCTGCGAATCTCCTTCACTTCGGACAACGCAAGGCCGTTGGACCTTGGTTCAGGAGATCCCCATCCCGCCCAAAAGACCTTGTTACCTTCTTGACCTCGGATGGCTTTCCGTGCTCCGGATCATCGCTGCAAAGTAGCCGAACGCGAATGAATCGAACCGGAAGGTTGCAAGAAAAGAAAACACCAATTTGAATTGAGGTTTTTCATCGAAGGTTTGACTCGCCGAATTTCCTTGGTATAATTAGCTTTACCTAACCACGTTAGCTCTGCCTATCTCCAATCTTTGGGGCCCTCAGACCATAGAACTCAAGGGCTTCTTCTACACCCCGAATCCGGCTGATTCGCGCGAGGACCCATGCTGCCAGGCAGGCCCACGCCCAAAATGCATTTTGATTCCCGATCTGTTCATTTGTGAAAGGAGCAAGACTTGATCGAGACCGATAAGCAACGACGATGGTGGTTCGCCACACACCCCGAATTCAGCCGGGGCCGTGCGGGAACAAGGGGCCATCCTCACAGCAAATTTCCGGGCGATCCGTGGTCTCCGCATCGCAGGGATGATTCGGGTACCGGACAAGACTCGGATGATGAACACTCCGATGCTTCGGCAAAAGCATTAGCTGAGGCCCTGAATTTCGAGGCGGAAATTCGAGCGCGCGACAGCATCGGACTGGAGCCGGACCCGATCACTTTCCTCGATATTTGGCCTTATCGGAAGTTCCTCACTTCCCCTACCGGGGCTTTCCGGGACCTCCTCCGAAATATGGCAAGGCACGCGGTGGCCAGCGCCGCGAAACGTGCTGGAAGCGGCGGCCCCGGAAAATGGGTGGACGTGGCCCGAGGTCCGAATGGACTGGCTCATCAATCGGCGATGTCCGGTCAACCGATCCGAGCGCGCGGCGGGAAGCTCTACATCAAGGAATATGACGTAAATGGGGTAAAATTTGATGACTACAAGAACGGGACACTGTATGAGTATAAAGGACCCCACGGCAATTTGTTGAACAAGGAACGGGAGTTTCATCATTGGGTCAGTGGCGCCAAGAAACTTCGCGATCAGGCTTTAAGACAAGTGGACGCCGCGCAGGGAACCCCTGTTGTTTGGCGGGTCGGGGCCAGACAGGTAAAAGCCTTTCGAAAAGCAGTGGGCAAGGTCCCGGGATTGTCCATAGAACCGTAAGAGGAGGATTTGATGAATAGTTATACATTTCGCCAACTATGCCGGCCGCGAGGGGATTTCAGGATCGACGAAGTCATTGATTTCCTTCATTTGGTTAAAGAGGCATTTCGATGTCCGGTCTTGTACGATGCGGATAACAAGCCTGTGGACCTGATCGCCCGAAGACTTCAGGAGATTTTTGAGAAGGAGACTGATAAGCTTTTTCCGAGTATAGGCGCTACCCTGGACTTTTTTACCATTGCACCACGAAAAAGAGACGACAACACAGTGCGAATAGAGATACACACGGGCACTCAGCCGGGAAAGGTCTTTAACGATACTTATGATCTCTCAATCGGTGAAAGAAGGAAACTTCCGGATTTCGACTACTTTGAGAAATCAATTGAAATTTTCAGGCCCTTTGAGGCTTGTCTCGAGGAAACGGAGAATGAGGAGATGCTCGATGCTTACAATCGTCAGCAAGCCATTCCCAAATTCGATAGACCTGCGATCATCAGGGGATTCCATTACTTGGACGAGGGCATGGCGCGTTCCATTGGCGGGATTGACTACTGCCTGAAAGCGCCGGCCTGGCATGTTGAAAGGTTCTGCGAAGGCATTCTGATCGAGCTTGTTCCAGGTCCTTTTGATACTGAGAATCTTGAGCACCTCAAAATACAGAAAGAGGCAATGGAATACTTCGATTTGTTATGACGTTTTGGTGCAGCAAGCCCTGAGGGACGGCGAGTTGCTGCATTCTCCCTTGCATTGTGGCCAATGCTCTTTCAATGAGTGCCTTCCGAAAGGCTGCCGCCTGCGAATCTCCTTCACTTCGGACGACGCAAGGCCGTCGGACCTTCCTTCAGGAGATCCCCTTCCCGCCCAAAAGACCATCTCACCTTGGGGCCCAATGTTGCGGGGTACGAGATGAATCAATCTCTGACTTGACCCTACGTGCTTACATCCAAATCGTTTGGCGGATTCTTCCTTCCTGTGATAGATTTCGGCCCGACCTCCAGCAGCAAGGGAGGGAGCCATGCCTAAGCGCCGCAAAACGTGGGTTTACAGACCTCCGAAACCCAAGAAGCCCCCGGTTCCGGACTCGGTGAAAGCTGATCTGACCCTGAAAGCCCAGAAGCTCATAGACAATCATCTCCGGCCTGCACACGTGAAGCCCCTTCCCAAGACCACCCAGTACAACTACATCGTGGATCTCTTCACCAGATGGTACCAGAGCTATTTCTATTTCTGCGCCACCTATGGGTGTCCACACCCAGACGCTATCTCTCCCACGTTCGAGGTCCGTTTTGCCCGGCTCGGCTACCTCGGTGGGGGGCGTTTCAGCCTCGGCTGTATGCGACACACCGGCCAGTGGTTGGAGATTTATCCGAGCCTCACTATGGATGAGTGCCTCAAATCCATACAAGAAGAGCCGCACTTCCTGCCGTGATACTGCCCCTCACAAGTCAAATCAAACCCTAATATGGATGCGCCTTGCCGCCTCTGCCGCGTTCCCTTATCCGATTGGATGCCCGCTGCCATGAAGAGCGAGCAACGTCACCTGGACAACGTGCCGGCAAAGGTCAAGAGCAGGCATTCACGGAGTGGCGCGTAATCAGGCAGGACCTCAGCAAGCAAACGACCGTTTTCTTGCACAAGGGAACTATCTTTCTTGGCAGAGGACCTTTTGGTGGGTGACTCGCAGTCCGATTCCCAATTAAGTGTAGTGTCTCCCGCATGTTCGTGAAAATCGCAAGAATTCGATTGAATTCCACGACGGTTTGGACTAGCTATCTTTCCCGCGAGCCCTTCAGACTCGCGACGCGATTCCAGGGTTTGGACACTGAGCCGCCACGACGAGAATCCAAGTCTCTCAACCTTCAGCCGAGTAGGAGGTCACAGGCCGTATCGCGCTGGTTAAACTCTTTTCTTTAAACCTTCCCAGTTTGGTCTCGGCGATCCGTTTGGGCGATAAATATGGGAGCACCATGAGAGTCCTTCTCGACACCAACATACTTATTCACAGAGAGGCTGCTACCGTCGTCAAGGAAGACATCGGGGTATTGTTCAGATGGCTCGACCGTCTTCATCACGTGAAGTGCGCCCATCCTGTAACCGTTCAAGAACTTGAAAAGCACAAGGATCCAAAAGTTCGGAACGTCTTCAAGATAAAACTCGCCAATTACGAAGTACTGAAGACAATGGCTCCGCTGTCAGAAGAAGTCCATCAGGTTTGCGACCCGCTCGATGAAAACGAAAATGATCTGAACGACACCCGTATAATAAACGAGCTTTACGCCGGGAGAGTTGATGCTCTGATTTCCGAAGACAGGAATTTATTGACAAAAGCATCGCGGCTAGGAGTTGCAGACCGAGTTTTCACGATAGATTCCTTCTTGGAGAAGGTAACAGCGGAGAACCCCGAACTGGCGGACTACAAAGTCCTCGCCGTTCAGAAGGATCACTTTGGAAATCTCGATCTGTCGGATGATTTCTTCCTCTCCTTCAAAGACGACTATCCCGGCTTCGAGCTGTGGTTCAATCGAAAGGCTGACGAAACAGCTTATGTCTGTCGTTCTGAGGGGAAACTGATAGCGCTCCTATATCTCAAAACCGAAGGCCGAGGTGAGGACTACTCCGATATTGACCCGCCCTTTTCCAGAAAGAAGCGCTTGAAGATTGGCACGTTCAAGGTGACGCTGAACGGCTTTCGCCTCGGCGAAAGATTCCTGAAGATCGTTTTTGATAACGCGCTGCGCTTCGACGTTGAGGAGATCTATGTCACCACGTTCGCCAAGCGAATTGAGCAGCAAAGGCTTATCAACTTGTTAGGAGATTACGGATTCTTGCTCCACGGCTCTAAAAAAGGTCCTGGAGGCGAAGAGTTTGTTTACGTGCGCTCTTTTGCCAGGGAAGCCAATCGTCAGTCTCCAAAACTGACCTACCCCTTCTTCTCATCGGCGGGGAAGATATTCATAGTCCCGATATATCCCCTGTACCACACAGAATTATTCCCGGACTCCATCCTGAGAACAGAATCCCCGGCGGATTTTGTAGAGAATGAGCCGCACAGAAATGCGATCAGCAAGGTTTATATATCACGCTCCATCGAGAGAAACCTGAATCCAGGTGATGTGATCATCTTCTACCGCACTGGGGGTTACTACAAGAGCGTCGTCACTACTGTAGGAATTGTCGAGAGCGTCGTCCAAAACATACGGACAGAGGCAGACTTCATTCGTCTTTGTAGGAAAAGGAGCGTCTTCTCAGATAACGAATTGGCGAGGCACTGGAATTATAAGAAGACGAATCGTCCTTTCATCGTCAATTTTCTGTACGCGTGTTCGTTTCCGAGGCGGATCAATCTGCAGAGACTCATTGAAATAGGGATAATACCAAGTGTCAACGATGCGCCGCGAGGGTTTACGACCATAACCAAGCATCAACTGACAAGCATATTCAGGGAGTGTCAGGCCGATGAACGTCTTGTTGTCCATTAAACCGGAGTTTGCGTTCAAGATATTCGATGGATCCAAGCGCTACGAATATCGGCGCAGTATCTTCAAACGGAGAGAAGTGACTAAAGTCATAGTGTACGCATCAGCTCCAATTCAGAAGGTCATTGGGGAGTTTGAAATCGGAGACGTTTTGCATGGTAAACCCGAGGAACTTTGGGCCATTACAAAGGACTATGCTGGAATCAGCCAAGATAGATTTCTTGAATACTTCTCGAACATTTCGAAAGGCTATGCAATACTCGTCAGAACCCCAACAATATATTCGGTCCCCTTACCACTGGACAGGTTTATGGTTTCCTTCCCGCCACAATCCTTCGTTTATCTCCGATAGGCAATGGCTCAAGCTCAGACAAGTTAGGAGTCAGTCAGCAGTCAAATCCGCGCGTGGCTCATCCATCAAGATTTGATACGCAAGAGCATGCCGCCTCTGCACCCTCCCCTTGACGCACGCCGTAGTTGAATTAGGGCAAATTCTTGCATGAAAACCTCGAGCGATGCGGTTCCCCCTCGAAGCTTGGGGTCACCACATCCTACACACTGTCCCAGAAAAAAGGTGCTGTGCTACTTGGGTGAATTGGGGAACACCATACCTGGAAGCGTCTGGATTTTGATGTGAGGTATGGTGTCCCCGAGCTGATGGTTCCGTGATTTATACCGATGCGCGTTCAAGAAAGTAAGACGGGGAGAACCTTTTTGTAAAACGGTTCCTCCCCGAACCCCTTTCCAAGAACTTCTTTGTGCCTCTGGCATTTCGCCTTCCTGGACAGGAAGACGAAATGCCAGAGGAATATAGAGTTTCTTGAAGGGGGCTTTGGGGGAAACTTCTTTACACAAAGAAGTTTCCCCCACGCTTTACTTCTTTGAAAGCGCACTGGTATTACTCTCAAATTCTATTTCTTGCGGGTAAGCCAGGGCATCATCTTGCGGAGCTCTGCGCCGACCTGTTCTATGGGGTGCGCTGCTTCCTGCCGGCGTCGGGCTTCCAGGACCGGTCGGCCCGCCTGATTTTCCATGATCCATTCACGAGCGAATTCGCCGTTCTGCACAGCCTTGAGTATGTTCTGCATGGCAGCCTTGACTTCAGGGCCGATCACGCGCTCTCCACGGGTGAGATCTCCGTATTCCGCGGTGTCGCTGATGGAATACCGCATGAGCTTCATTCCGCCTTCGTACATGAGGTCTACAATGAGCTTCATTTCGTGGAGGCATTCGAAGTATGCGATTTCCGGCTTGTACCCGGCTTCCACCAGAGTCTCAAAACCGTACTTCACGAGGGTAGTCATTCCGCCGCAAAGCACAGCCTGTTCGCCGAACAGGTCGCTTTCGGTCTCTTCCGCGAAGGTGGTTTCAATCACGCCTGCACGAGTCGCGCCGATACCTTTCGCGTAAGCCAGAGCCCTTGACTTTGCGGTTCCCGTGGGATCCTGGTGAACAGCGATCAGCGAAGGCACTCCGCCGCCGCCTTCGAATTCACGGCGGACCAGATGTCCGGGGCCCTTGGGCGCAATCATAGCCACATCTACGGACGCGGGCGGCTTGACCTGGCCGAAATGGATTGCGAACCCGTGCGAAAACATCAGCATCGCGCCTGATTTGAGGCCCGGTTCGACCTCGTGCTTGAAAAGGTTCGCCTGAAGATGGTCCGGCGTGAGGATCTGCACAATATCAGCCTTGGCTGTGGCTTCACCCGCGGATAGGGGCTTGAAGCCGTCCTGTTCCGCGGCCTGGAACCCCGGTCCTCCAGGGCGTTGCCCGATGATCACGTTCAGCCCGGAATCTCGCAGGTTCAGGGCCTGGTGCCGGCCCTGGCTCCCGTATCCGATGATGGCTATGGTTTTGTCTTTGAGCAAGCCCAGGTCTGCGTCCTTGTCGTAGTAGATGCGTGCGCTCATTTTTCTCCTTTCTTACTGCGAACCAGCGCGACCACGCCGCTCCGGGCCACTTCCACGATTCCCATTCTCGCGAAGAGATCGAGGACCGCCTGGATCTTGTCGTAATCGCCGGTTACTTCAACGGTATATTCCAGGGCGCCAACGTCGAGCACCTGGCCGCGGAAGATGTCCACGATTCTGAGGATTTCAGCCCTGTCTTCCTGTTTGGCCTTGACCTTGATCAGAGCCAATTCCCGTTCCAGATGAGGCGCCGCGGTGAGGTCCGTCACCTTGTGCACATTGATCAGCTTGTTGAGCTGCTTTTTGATCTGTTCCAGGATCGTCTCGCTGCCCGGCGCCACCACGCTGATGCGGCTGATCGCAGGATCGGTGGTTTCCGCCACGGTCAAGCTGTCGATGTTGAAGCCTCTGCCGCTGAACAGACCGGTAACCCTGGAGAGCACTCCCGGCTCGTTATCCACCAGCACGGACAGGACATGTCTCGTCTCGGTCGGGGTTTCCGTATTTGTCATGTCAGGATCATTTCTGTGAGCGGTTTGCCCGCGGGAACCATGGGATAGACGTTTTCCTCACGGTCCACCCAGAAATCCATGAATACCGGCCGCTTGATCGCGAGAGCCTGCTTGATGACCAGTTCAACCTCTTCCGGTTTGGTGGCGCGCATCCCCACCGCGCCGTACGCATCCGCGAGACGCTGGAAGTCCGGCGCGGCTTCCATGTTCGTGCCCGCGTACCGACCGTCTTTGAAGAGCTGCTGCCATTGACGCACCATGCCCAGGTACCGGTTATTGAGGATCGCAACCTTCACCGGCACGTTGTGCTGAACCGCGGTAGCAAGCTCCTGGATGTTCATTTGGATCGAGCCGTCCCCCGCGATGTCGATGACAATGCGATCCGGACGGGCAAGCGCAGCTCCAATGGCAGCGGGGAAGCCGTACCCCATACAGCCTAAACCGCCGGAAGTCAGGAAGCTGTTGGGCGATTTGAAGTGGTAGTACTGTGCGGCCCACATCTGGTTCTGGCCTACTTCAGTGGCAACGATGGCCTTGCCCTTTGTGAGCCGATGGAGGCTTTCCACCACGAACTGCGGCTTGATCGGGCCTTCAGGATCTTGGGTGTAGTTGAGCGGCCGATCGCTCTTCCATCCCTGAACCGCGGCTAGCCAATCCTTGCGGCGGGACGGCCAGTCCATCGCGTCCATTTCGTCCGCGAAGACGTTGAGCGTCTGGAGCGCAGACAGGCAATCGCCCACCACAGGCACATCCGCTCGGATGTTCTTCTGGATGGAGCACGGATCGATGTCGATGTGGATGATCTGGGCCTTTGGAGCGAATTCGTCCACTTTGCCCGTCACTCGGTCGTCGAATCGCGCGCCGATTGCGATGAGCACATCGCATTCCGCCACAGCCATGTTTGCCGTGTACGTGCCGTGCATCCCGAGCATTCCGGTCCAGAGCGGGTCGTCACCGGGGAATGCGCCCAGGCCCATGAGCGTGAGCGTCACCGGGATGGAGAGCTTGCGTGCGAACCGGGTAAGGTCGCCTGAGGCGCGGGCGGAGATGA
>VGSG01000070.1 GCA_016875095.1 Deltaproteobacteria bacterium | reverse complement strand
GAAAGCAATGAAGCAGCGTATGACCCCATCCTCCAGGCCAGGGGCGGTCTCATGGAGCTTACCGGCGAGCCGAAAGGAACCCCGCAGGTAGTGGGCATTCCGCTGCCGGACATGGGCACGAGTGAGCATTGCTACGGACTGCTCATGAAAGCGCTCTTCACAAGAGCCATGACCGGAACGGGGTCCAGGATAGACATGTCCATGTTCGAGAGCACCACATCGTGGCTCACCGTGCCGGTCACCATGACCGCGGCTTTTGACAAACGGATTTCACGTCGCGGCAACACTCATGAGTTCTTTGCGCCGGTCTCTGTCTATCCTACGTCCGACGGATACGTGTATGTTGCGGTCGGAAACGATAAACAGTTTGGGGCAATGGCCGCTTTACCTGAGTTTTCCGCGCTGAATAAGGAAGATTACCGAAAAAACGCAGGCCGAATCGCGGACGTGAATAGCCTGAATAAGACGATATCAGGGATTACGCGGACGCTCACCACCGATCAAATGATAGCGATGATGAATCAGATCGGAGTGGCCGCGTCCAAGATCAATACCATCGCGGAAGTGACACGCGACCCGCTGGTCGCTGGAAAACTTGTTCGCGCGAAGGATGAACGAACAGGCTTTGAACTCACGCTTGCGCCTCCGCCCCATCGCACTGCGTTTCTGGAAGAGAGGGGGTATCGGCTCTCTTTTCCGCCACGGTTCGGGGAGCACAATGAAGCGATCTACGGGAAAGCGCTCAGCATTTCTTCCGACGAGTTGGCTGCCCTGAAGAACGACGGCATCATATGAACGCTGCAAGGTGACATGCAATGGGCGTAGCCAAGTATGTTAAGGACTCCAAGGACGCGATTCAGAAAGTCACACTTCAATCAGGCATCGAAGTGAAGGCTCGGTACGGGCCTGAAGATCTCGAAGCGGTCGGATTTGATTATCAAAAGGACCTGGCCGATCCGGGTGACTATCCCTTCACCCGGGGCATACATCCGCTCGGATACCGATCCAGAGCTTGGACGACCCGCCAGTATTCCGGCTTCGGGACGCCTCGTGAGACCAACGAACGCTTCAAGCTGCTCATTTCTCACGGTCAAACCGGCCTAAACGTCGCGTTCGACCTCCCCACGCAGATGGGATACGATTCTGATAATCCCGTGGCAGATGGCGAAGTCGGACGAGTGGGTATGGCAGTCGACACGCTGCGGGATTTCGAGATCGCGTTTGCCGACATCGAGCTGGACAGGATCGGCTCCGGCCTTACCATCAACGCGGTCGCGTCGGTCATGCTCGCCATGTATCAGGCAATGGCCGAGAAGCGCGGATTCGACATCACCCGCATCAGCGCAACCCCGCAGAACGATATCTTGAAAGAAATGATCGGCCGGGGCGCATGGATCTATCCGGTTGAGGATGCGGTGCGTCTGATCGGCGACACCATCGAGTATTCGATCACCACGCTGCCCCGCTGTAATCCTGTGTCGGTGTGCGGGTACCACATACGGGAATCAGGGGCCAATCCCGCGCAAGAGATCGGGTTCGCGCTGGAGATCTGTAACGCCTACATCGACCAAGCGCTTGCCCGGGGCCTCAGCATCGACGATGTGGCTCGAAAGATCACCTTTAATTTCAACATATTCGGTAACCTCTGGGAGCAGGTGGCCAAATTCCGCGCCGCGCGGAAACTTTGGGCCATGAATCTCAAGGAGAAATACGGCGCGAAAAATCCATCATCCATGCACCTCCGGGGGCTGTTCGGGGGAGGAGGTTTCGGGCTGACCAAAGCACAACCTGAAAACAATATTATGCGAAGCGCTTACTACGCTCTTGCAGCCGCGCTGGCCGGCGCGCAGACCACCGCGCTCTGCTCGTTTGATGAAGCATTCACCATTCCCACTCCCAGGGCTGCTCTCTTATCGCTGCGCACCTGCGAGCTGCTCATGGACGAAATCGGCCTCCGAGACACGGTGGATCCCCTCGCGGGGTCGTACTTCATCGAGACCCTTACTAAGCAAATGGAAGACAAGATCCAGGACGAGCGTGAACGCATCCGAGCTATGGGCGGAATCGTTCAGGCCGTCTCTTCCGGAGCGGTCCAGCGGCTGGTGTCGCAGCAGGCGTACGAATGGGAAGTGGGCCTGAAGAAAGGCGAATACATAAAGATCGGTGTCAACAAATACGTGGATGAAGAGCACGAGCCTGATGTGGAACTCCATGAATATGAGTCCGCAACCCAGGAACGACAGATCGAAGCTCTGAAACAGGTCAAGGCCGAACGTAACCAGGCTGAAGTTGACCGGACTTTGAAGGCGCTGGAACAGGTCGCGCGAGCCAAGCAGAACGTAATGCCCGCGCTGGTGGAATGCTGCAAGGCATACGCGACCGTGGGCGAGATGGCTGACGTGTTCCGTCAGGTGTTCGGCGAGTTCAAAGAGCCCACGATGTTCTGAATCTCGTGGAAGCGCTTGAAAGATTTGGAGCCTGAGGCGCTCGTGCTATGCACGTCAGCCCAACTACCCTTTATTAGAGAGCGATCCACAAACTCCCCCTTTTCTAAAGAGGGATACAGGGCATAGGCGCTAACTTCATCGAACCTGGCCTTATAATATCAGGCGGTTATCACCCTCCCCATAGGCGCTAAAATAGGATTGGCCCCTGACGCTGGGCATTCCTCCTCACCCTGCCCTCTCCCGCCAGGGGAGAGGGTTTCCAGAACCCCCTCCCTCGATGGGAGGGGGAAGAGGGAGGGTGATAAGGCATTGCTATCACGTATGCCTATTCCTTAATTTGAACGCCTATGGCCCTCTCCCCTGGCGGGAGAGGGCACGTGAGCGCGAGAATACTATCCTCCTCGCCTGAAAAGAAGAAGGTGCAATGTCCCAATGTTTCAGTAGAATCCCGATTTGGAAGGGCTGCGCACGGCAGCCGCGAGGCTAGCCTCAGGAAAAGCCTTTTGAGCCGCTGGGCGCGCAGGATCCTCCAACATCCTTGCCAACGCCGGAACACGAGAACACGGAAACGACCTTTTTCGTCTCCTTGGACCCGCATTCAGGGCAAGGTACGGCGCCTTGTTCGGATGCGAAGACCAGGCGCTCGAATTCCTTGCCGCAACGACAACACTCGAACTCGAAGATCGGCATTGCGGCCTCCGTTAACAGCAGCCGGCAGCCGGGAGCCCGCGCAGCTCAGCCATGGGCCCAAAGATGCTGTTGGTTATGTTGAGGCCGCCTGCGTCCTTGACCAATTTCAAGGCAAACGGGTCGATAACCACTTCCAGGCCGTCAACTTTGTAGTGTTCGTCGCCTTCTTTCGGCTCGTCCAGAGCCAGGCCCATGCTGGGCCCGCCTCAACCGAAACCGCCGAAGAAGACTCTGACCGCCTGGTTCGCCTGGAGTTTCTCCTTGAAGTAGTCACTGGCTTCTTTGTCGATTGCAAACATATGGGTTTCCTTTTTATTTTTGCATGACTCCGGTGGGATTAATTTCAACCCACCTTTCTACCATATTCATATATATAAATATTGTCAAGGGATTTCTTCGGCGCTCATCCTCACGCGTGTGCGTCCATTATCTCACCAAACAACTCCCCAGGGCCTTTGTCAAGCCTTTCCGATCCCCGGGAAAGAGCCTCGGACCGGAAAATCCCGACTGTAACAAGCTTGATGCGGGAAAGGTCCGTCGGATTCATGAGCGCTCAACGCCGCGAAAAAAGCGTGACAAAAGTCGACACCACCTTCACAAAGAGCCTGAGAAGCCGAGGATCTTGTTCCATCTTCTCCCAGGGTTGAGGGTCGGCGATCACAGTCAATGCAGCGGGCATCGGGTCTCTTTTTCTTGGAGGGCTTCTCGACTTTTTCTCCCAGGTACGGAAGCGGAGCGCCCCCCGCCTCGGTAAGCTTACGGACGGTCTCCTCAAGGCTTCGGATTATCTTTTCTTCACCCTGGATGATGGAATCGCCCACCAGGATCAGAGGCACGCCAAAACGATTCTCAGAGTGGATTTTTTCGAGCTTATGGAAGAGGACGTAATCATCGGGACGATCGATATCGAACCGCTTCACCCGGATGGGGTATTTCTTCTGCAGATTTCGGAGCAGATCCCGCGCGGATTCGCAGTGCGGACAGTCCCGTGACGCGAAAAAGACCACCCAAACCAACCCCGACTTTGGGCCCGTCGCGAAAGAATCCGGCGCAAGGACGGCCGGGAACGGCAGAAGAACGAGCAGGAGCGCGAGGCCGCGCAGCCTTGAGCCGTGTATGCGGGGATTCATGACTTGATGAGTTTCAATCTCGTGGGAATAGGATAATATCGGTCAACATCTCGATGGATCCGGAACCCGCAGGCCTCTCTCTGGATCAAGAGCCAGCGCCGGGCGTCTTCAGCTTTGTCTACCAGGATATTATATTCTCGGATCGACTCGTTGATCGTATCGGAATCCAGGCTCTCCGGTCCGCGGAGGCCGTGGCGGCGCATGGCAATAAGGGGTTTGACCTGCGCGGCCAGTCGATCGAGCTTCTCCAGGATCTCTTCAAGTCTTAGGCCCGTGCTGCCCAGGGCTTCGGCCATCTCCTTTACAATATCGGCTTCCTGGACGTCCGTGTCACGGAACATACCCATCGCACAACTCCTTGATAACGTGTTAACATATGGACGATGGGTTGACAAGTGGCGGCCCGGGTGCCATGCCTGCAGATTTTTTAGCGTTCATTCAGGGAACAAGATCAATTTATTATGATAATACTTGACATTTTAACCATAACCTACTATGTTCAGGCTGCTTTTAAACTAAGGCAAGAAGAGCGTCTCCCCGCGGCGCCCTCTCACTGAATCAAGCACTTACTCCCCCGAGGAGGTCCTTATGTACGGGAAACACCTCCCTGCAAGCCACCTGGCGCTCGCCGCCTCCATCTTCGTCCTTATTTTTGCGATGGCCGCCCCCGTCCAAGCCGAGCGAATATGCACGTTCAAAGGGGTGGTCACCGATCAGGGATGGAGGACCATGCAGGTAAGGAGCGGCGCGGAGTGCGCCACAGTCAATGTGGGGTGGAAGACGAAATTCATTCCGAATCGGCGCCCTTGCATCGGCGAGCGCGTGGCGGTGGACTTCGCGCTTTCGGAGGGCTACATGAAGGCAACCAAGGTAGTGAGCCTCAGCCCGATCCCAGGGGACGTCTCCTGCTATCCTCCGCCTCCGCCCGGGTCGTCGGTCTGCCGCACGGAAGAGACCGCGGCCAAGGAAGAGGTCTGCACGCCTCCGAAACCCGTCTGCTCTCGCACGCCTCCTCCACACGTGTCTGACCGATATTGGCCGGGTAAAAAGAAGGAAGTGACAGCGAAGAAGGAGGAGCCGACCGAACCGGTTACACCCACGAAGCCTCCCACACCGCCCAAGCGCGTCGCTAAGGTCCCGACTCCCAAGGAAGCTCCCAAAGCGAAGCCGAAAGAGGAACCGAGAGAGGCGGTGAAACCCCCCAAAGAGGAAGTAAGGGAACCCGCCCCGGTCGAGGAGAAGGGCTTCAAGTCTCTGACCGGCGAGGTGGTTGCCACATCGCCGAAGAGCTTGTCCATACGCGTGACCGAAGAGGGCGGCGCGGCCGATCTGGTCAACGTGAATGTCGGACTGAAGACCAAGTTCGAGCCGTTCCGCAGGCCCGCAGTGGGCGAGAAGGTAAAGGTCAATTACCGAGAAGAGAACGGCGGCAAATTCGGCTATACCGTGAAGGTGGTTCAGTAGAGGCCGACGGAATCGGACCCTCTTCCGGGATTTTCACCAATCCGTTATTGCTCGAATCGATCAGCGGAATCGCTGCGTCACGGCAGCCCTTCCGCTGATTCTGCTTTGGGGCGCGTCCCGCCGCGTAGGATGTGGTGAGCGTAGCGAACCGCATCTGTCGAGGCCTTTCCGACCTCCGTTCCTCCCCGCGTGGCAGACGCAAGACCGCGACCGATGCGGTTCGTTGCATTCACCGCATCCTACGCGCTGATTCCTTGCATAAGCATCGGCCGCATGCGGCGTCTGCGCCGAGGCCTGATTCGGACCATTATGCGGCGTACTTGCGGGACGCCACACTAGCTGTCTGCCAGTTCCGCCTCAAGTCTTCGGAGAACCGTGCGAGTAGGCAAGCCGGTTGCGAGCGCGATGGCGCGGACATCATCGAATTCGGGTCGGCGCTCAATAGCCCCGTCCGGCATTTCCACGGTCTTTACCCTGATTTCGCCCATTGAAGTGTTAACCACATGCGACTTCCTATGGAGCACGATCCGCTCACATGAGCTTAGCCTGAGGCCGATGGCGCTGGTTTCGGACAGGAGCGATCTGGCGAATTCCTGCGTTCGGTGAGGCGGCGCCATGACCCTGATGAGAATTCCCGGGCGATTCTTCTTCATCTGCACCGGCGCAAAGCATACGTCCAGCGCTCCGCGCGCCATGACGGTTTCCATAAGGTCTCCGAGGACTCGGGGATCGAGGTCATCGACCTGGCATTCGATCAGACCAACCCGATCTGTCGCGGCGGCGGCGAGAAGCTCTCGGCCGGTGACAACCCGCAACGCATTTGGCGAATCGGGAAGGTCCGACCTTCCCAACCCGTACCCGACGCGATCGGGAACGAAGGCGGGGTACGGGCCAAACTCGCACGCCAATCCCTTCGCGATCGCCGCGCCTGTCGGTGTGACGAGTTCAATGGGCGCAGGTGAGCCTGTGACTGGAACGCCTTTGAGTATTTCCACGGTCGCGGGCGCGGGAGAAGGGATTGTCCCGTGCGCGGTCTTTACAAAGCCGCGACTCAGCGGAAGTGGGGAAAAGACCGCGCGGGTGATTCCGAGGGCATGGATTGCGAGCGCTGCGCCCACAAGGTCGATGATTGAGTCAACCGCGCCGATCTCATGGAAATGGACCTCGTCTTTGGGCTTGCCGTGCGCTGCGGCCTCGGCCTCCGCGAGGATCTCAAGAAGCATGAGCGCGGTGTCCCGCGCAGGCTCGGGAATCCTTGACCGCTCAATGATGCGGCGTATGTCTTTGTAGCTCCGATGAGGTTGATCCGAATCCACCAGAACTTCAAATCGAACGCCGGACAAGCCGCTTCGGGTGGATCGCTCCACTTTGAGCGAATAGCCGGTAAGCCCAAGGGTCGCGAGCTGTTCTTCGAGGAAGCTCCGGTCCAGCCCCAGGTCCAGGAACGCTCCCAGGGTCATGTCACCGCTAATACCGGAGAAACAGTCGAAATATGCGAGCATCGGCAGATCCTCAGAAGAGCGATATGCGGGGCTATTCTTTGTCTTTCGGCTCTTTGGGAATAGCCAGGTCGCGACGGAGCAAATCCACTAACGCGTCGTACACCTTTTCAACCTCCGAACGGTCTTCGGAGCGTTCCTGTTCGTAACCCACAAGGAAGTAGTAGACGGCCCGGTCGAAAAAGAGGGCTGTCCTGTTATTCAGGGCCACGATGGACCGAACGTCGAAAGGCTGACCAGCGAAATTGCTCTCCTGAAAGAAGAGCCAGATGTGCCGTTTTAGGAGGATGAACACCCGCACCATTTCGGAAAAGCTCACTCCGTCTTCCGCGCACCGTATGCCTAATTGAACGTACCGGTCGGCGATCGTCTCCACCGAGGTGCGGCGATCTATGTTCACTGTGAACTCCGAAAGAATGTTGTCCGAAAGCTCCTCGAGCATCTTTTCACCCACCTGGTACTGGGACATGAGTTCACGTTTATGGAAAGCGTCCTCAAGAAAGTTCTCCTTGATCTGGTCTCGGAACCTCTCGATGAACTTTGCGTAGGCCAACTCAAAGGTTCTTCCTTCCATGATTTTCTCTCCGCGTCCTGAGCAACGCTATCGGGTGCGCCGACGTGATATGTCCGCCTGTCTCATCGGCAAGACAAAGCGTCAGTTAGGGGGTTCACCTTGCCAGTGGAACGGCGCTTCCTGTTCGAAGTCCGGAATTCCGACTTCCTGGGATGCCGGATCCTGCACAAAGACGTTTCGAAAACCCATCCGCCACGCGAGATCCACCACTCGGTCGTATTCGTCTTCCGAAACCCTGCGGTTGATTTCTGCGTGTCGGTTGCTCCGGTAAAGCGGTGAATACTGCGCCATGAGCGAGATGGTGACCGTCCGAGGCATATGCTCGCCTATCCAGGCTAAGGTTTCCTCAGACCCGGCCGCGTTTCCCGGAAGCGTCAGATGTCTTATGATTAGCCCCTTTATAGCTAGGCCGCGCATATCCACCACCAAATTCCCCACCTGTCGGCGCATGGCGAGAACGGCCTCACGAGCCGTTTCCACGTAGTCGGCCGCATCCGAGTATCTCAGAGCGATCTCGTTTGACGCGTACTTGAGATCGGGGAGATACACGTCGACGATCCCGTCCAGCAGGTCCAACGTTTCCAGGGACTCGTACCCGTTGGTGTTGTACACCACGGGCAGCGTCAGACCTTTTCTGCGAGCGATGGCCAATGCGGCCAGAAGCCCTGATAAGTGATGACCGGGGGAGACCGGTTCGATATTTGAGCACCTCGCATCCTGGAGCGCAAGCATCTCCCGAGCCAGAAGCGCCGGGGAAACTTCGTATCCGACAAACCCCTGGCTAATCTGATGGTTCTGGCAATAGACGCATCGCATGTTGCAGCGGCTGAAGAAAAGCGTGCCCGCGCCGCCGCTTCCCGTCAGTGGCGGTTCCTCGCCGAAATGCGGAAGCGCCGCGGCGATCGTGGGGACAGGCCCTGCTCCGCAATAGCCCTTCTCACCGGACACTCGGTCCACCCGGCATCGCCGGGGACACAGCCGGCAAGGCGATGAGAGCCTGCGGGCCTCACGCGCTCGTTCCAGGATCTCCTTTTCGGAGAGGCGTGTGGGCCTATAGAATAATTGGGAATCAGGTCTCATTTGGCTCTAGGGGGCTGCCGGCGCGGCTCGTTCGAGAAGCGCGCCGCAGTCGTCAGCCGCGCGAGAGACGGCGCACACGAGATTCATCGCGGAAACATGCCGACTGAAAGAGGCAGCGTTCGCAGTTGTCCGCCTTGGGCGCTCTGGGAAAATTCCCCCGCCTCACGGCCATGTCGATATTCCCGATCAGCTCCCGAAAGTTGTTCATATCTTCGGAGGACAACGCTCCCGAGCCCTTCTCATCGGGGAGCATATCACCGGGGACGCCGTTTGTGAAGATCAGGCGCTGCCAGAGGTTCTCTTCCCCGGGCTTCAAAGAGACGAAGCACGCGGCCACGTCGGTTGAGGTCTCCGGCCCAAGCCCGTCCAGGAGAGCCAGGGCGTAAACGGCGAGCTGGAGGTCATCTCCGGATAGCACATCTCGCTTGGTCGGGACACTTCCCGTCTTGTAGTCGTAAATCCAGAGCGCGGCCGCGCCCGACCCTTCGGACGGCTGGTAGCGGTCTATCCGGTCAATGACGCCGCGGATACGAATAGTTCGTCCGTGGGTCGAGGTAATTGTCAACGGAGGAGCCTGAGCGTCGCCAAAGGAGTATTCCGTTGCGATTGGATAGAGCGGCAGGTCAAGCGCCGCTTCGTAATCAACAAGCCTTCTGAGAGGACCGCGGACAAACGGCGCGATATCAACTCCTTCTTCCACTTCACGCCGCTTAGAGGGATTCGCAAGGTCTTGGGCGGTATACAGGCCCCGTGTGATGCTCTCACGAATAACCGCCGCCTCCAGAGTCTCTTCGTCGAGCGGATGATGCTCCTCAAATATCGTCCCCGCTGCGGCCTCAAGAGCTACCAGAGCATCGAGCCGATTTCCCGGGCGGATCCTCGATCTCTTGGGGATGACCCACGAGCGGTAGAATTCCGCCAAGATGGAGTGAACGACGCGACCTATTTCGCGGGCCTCGGGCTCTTCCGGTATGTCTTCTATGGGCTCCAGGGCGAGGATCCTTGAAAAGAAGAACGCGAGAGGGCACCTGATATATTCGTTGAGCATCGAGTAAGAATACGCAAAGCCTGGATCGTCGAGCAGGTCGTTTATCACCCGAAGGCCGGCCTCATCAGCGATCATACCGTCGTAAAGACCGTATTGATCAGTTCTCGATCTCTCCACGCCGGCTATCAGAGCCCGCCGAATCTCTCCGTGAAATTCTCCCGCGTCCGAACTCTTCGGAGGAAGGCGTTCGACCAGGCTGAAGAGACGTTCCCAGGGAAGCGGGGCGTTTTCCGGCCAGGAGTTGCCCATTGCCTCCAGAACCTCCAGCGAGGAGAATTGTTCCTCCTCAGGGCCGGTTTCTGTTCCCTCATTCGCTTTTCCCTCAGCCAGCAGGTCAAGGACGAAAGGGGAAGGCTCCAGTGGGTCCGCGCCGTCAGAGCACGGATATGACATGAACAGCCGTCTGGAATTTTCCATTGCCTGAGCGAAGATGAATCGCGCCTCAGCCACGGCCCGATCGACCGAGTCTCCGCCGGGGCCTCGCGGGAGTAGAAAGCTCGGTTTGGGGATTGCGGGAAAATCGTCTGCGGTTAGGCCGACCAGGAAGACCACAGGTCGGCTCAGGTTCCTCAGCTCAAGGGTCTGTGAGATGTTCACGCCGGCTAGCGCGCCTGCCTCCTGGATCATCACTCTCCGGCATCTGTCCCGGAAGATGTTCAGCACAGTTTGCAGGTCAGGGCGTTCGCGGCCCACAAGTATCAGGTCGTCACGAATTTCAGCCAGCGTCGTCAACGCCTGAGAAAAACCTTTGATGTTCTTCTCTGTGACGATCTGCCTGTCGGCCTCGCCGGGCACATCGATCGAGGCCAAAGACCGGATGAGCCGCGCTTCGATATCGTACCGGGCCACCAGTCGCTCGAGCGCGGTAACAAGATCGTGCGCGGCGCTCTCGGATTCCAAACGATCAAACGCCTGGAATTCATTCTTGAGGAGCCACAGTTGAAGAACTATCTCGCGGAAACGCTCTTTCATTCGATTCTTTCGGTCAGGGTCATCTCCGTGGCGAGCATCAATAATCCGGCGTCGGAGTCGGCTCGTAAGGGGCGCCAGCCAGTCATTCACAAAGTCGCGGCCGCCTCTCACTCCCAGATCACGGCAGATCCGATCTATAGCCACGATATTGAATTCAGTCTCCGCGAGATCGGGCGCCTCGAATTCCGATTCGGTAAGACCGAGCGCCGGCGCAATCCATTCTCGATGCTCTTCGATGAACGAGAGAAGACTCTGGGCATCGCGGGAAATGGGCGCGGCCACGAGCTGAGAGGAAAAAAAATCGAAAAGAGCATCATGAGTCCTCATGATGGCGGCCTGCATCAGAGCGAGTAGCAAACCCACCACGGGGATTGAGGCGAGAGGGATACCTCGCGTGATGTTGAACGGAATGCCGTACCGTGGGAAAATCTCAATGAACAGGCGGTAATAGGCATCCAATTGCGGCGCGACAACGTGGAAATCTTCCGGTTTCAGTTCGGAGCCGCCTTGTTCGTCAAAGAAAAGCCGTTTGATGATCCGGGCAACCCATTTTGTCTCTGCCGCCCTGTCAGGAAAGCGAAAGAGTTCGCAAGCGCGATGCGCCAAGGGGGCTTCCTCGCCAAGAAGCACGGTCGATTGTCCGGAATCGGCGCCGCGATTGAGCCCAATGCCCTCAAGAAACGACCTGCCAAAGCGAAAAACTTCAAGCCCCGCAGGCAGCTCTTTCCAGCCTTTTCTTTCGATGTGCTCGATCAGGGCCGGCGGCAGCGTAACCACCACCCTGTCTTCTTTGAACTTCCGGACCAATTGCGAGAGGAAAAGAGATTCAGGATAGTCGGGATTTGTAAATCCGTCCAAAATCAAGACATCCGCAGGGAAGGGGAGGGCGTCCGGGTAGGCGCTGAGGAGCGAAGCAGCCAGTTCAGGCGCTCTGAGAGGGTCCTCCAAACAATGCTCTTTCAGAAATAGGGAGTATTGGTCTCGCACGAGTTCCAGGTCGCGGCTAAGTTCGGGTCTGACGCCGCTTGCGCGGCTGCCTGGGGAAAAACCCCGCCGCACGAGCGCATCCAGCGCGGCGATCACATGCCGAGCCACTCCCAGAGAAACGTCTCCAGGAAACGCGAGTTTCTCGAACCGACTTTGGGGTCCAAGAGTCTCCAAGACGTGGTGAACCACCAGGGTCTTCAGTTCGGGTGAAACCCAGGCGTGGCGTACTCGTCCGCTCTTCTCAAGGATCTGCTCGGCCAGCTCCACAGGAACGAGGAAAGGTCTCAGCCACGAAACCCGCCGTTGGCGGAATTTCCGGGCCATCTCCCGGTTCTTTCTTTTGGTGGGAGAAAGATAAAGAAATCGGGGAATTCCATCGGAAGCCACCCGGCGCTCCATGATCTCCAGGAGCTGGAGGTCCAATTCGGCTCTGGTCGGCGCTGTGAGAAATTCCGCTGAATCCGGCATGAATCGTGCTCCGCCAAAACCATACTGCGTCCGATCATGTTTTTCGTCAAGCAGCGCCCATTTGCACGCGAATGAAACGATGAGTTCGCGAATGACGACGCAGTTGACGGAAAGCAGGTTCGGTGTTAGGTTCACAGCTCACAGACGCTCCTATCCTGTTCCCAGCGGAGAGACGCGAGCATAGCGTCCAAACAAAGGCGCCATTCATGAGACTTTCCAAACTTCTCGTTCCCACGCTCAAAGAAGACCCCTCAGACGCCGAAGTGGTCAGTCACAAGCTGATGCTGCGGGCCGGCATGATCAGAAAACTCACCGCGGGTGTTTACTCGTATCTTGCGCTTGGCTACCGTTCATTGCGAAAAATCGAGCAGATCGTGCGGGAAGAGATGGACGCTTCCGGAGCTCAGGAGGTCTTTCTCCCGACGGTGCAGCCTGCGGAATTGTGGATGGAGTCGGGGCGTTGGGATCTCTATGGCAAGGAGCTCCTCCGCTTCAAAGACCGGCATGGTCGTGACTGCTGCCTCGGTCCTACCCACGAGGAAGTGATTACCGACCTGGTCCGACGCGACGTTCGGTCATATCGCGAATTGCCGCTGAACCTGTACCAGATACAGACCAAGTTTCGGGACGAGATCCGGCCGCGATTCGGGCTCATGCGCGGGCGTGAGTTCATGATGAAGGACGGGTATTCCTTCCATGCGCATGAAGCGGACGCCGAAGAGACATACCGGGCCATGTGGGAGGCCTACTCCAAGATCTTCACGCGATGCGGTTTACGATTCAGGGCTGTGGAAGCGGATAGCGGGCCCATCGGGGGGAGCTTTTCGCACGAGTTCATGGTTCTGGCCGATACGGGGGAGGATACGATCGTTTCCTGCGATACGTGTGACTACGCCGCGAACATGGAAAAGGCCGAGATCAGGGCGCCCGATCCGACTTCGATCTCCGCGTGGGACGGCCCCCCGCGAAGGGCGAAAACCCCCGGTATGAGCACGATTGAGCAGGTGTCGCGATTTCTCAAGGTTGAACCGTGGGACCTAATCAAGACTCTCATACTCCGCACCGAAAAAGGGCCCGTCGCTGTTCTCATCCGGGGCGACCACGAACTCAATGAAATCAAGGTCCGAAATTTCTTGAAGGTTGACGAGTTGGAGCTCGCGGATCAACACATCATCGAGGAGATCACCGGCGGTCCGCTTGGCTTTTCGGGGCCAATAGGTCTCGAAAAAGTCACGCTCCTCGCCGATCACGCTATCAGAGCCTTGCCGCGGGCAGTGGTGGGAGGAAACGAGAACGACACACACATTCTGGATGTAGTTCCCGATCGAGATTTCCGCGTGCATCATTACCTCGACCTGCGACTCGCGGGGGACGGGGATCGATGTCCTCGATGCGACGGGAAATTGGCCTTGAGCAAGGGGATTGAAGTCGGACACATCTTCAAACTCGGGGTCAAATACTCCGAGGCCATGAACGCGCGCTTTCTCGACGCAGAGGGAGCGGAACGGCCCATGATCATGGGATGTTACGGCATCGGCGTCAGCCGGATGATAGCCGCGGCCATCGAACAGAGCCATGATAAGGAAGGCATCATATTTCCGCCCGCAGTGGCGCCCTTCACCACAATCGTCACTCCCGTGGGCGCCAAGGACCCAGGGATCGACCGGACCGCGGAAGACGTCTATCAGGAGCTGTGGAACCAGGGAATCGACACTCTGCTCGATGATCGGGACGAGCGTCCGGGAGTGAAGTTCAAGGACGCGGACCTGATCGGAATTCCCTTCAGGATTACCGTGGGCAAGAAAGCGCTGGCTCAAGGCAAGGTGGAATTGAGGAGTCGAAAGACCGGAGAAACGACCCTGGCGCCTGTGCGGGATGTTCCTCACGCGGTGCGGGAACTTATTCGGACCTGGGGCCAAGGCTGACAGCTCCACTCTTGCGACGGACCGAGCTTTCGGGCCTCCCTACTGTTGATAATAATAATACGGGTTTCCCGAATATCCCTGCTGCCTTCCATAACCCTGATACCCTCCTTGATAGTAGCCGGGGTAATAGCCTGGATAATACCCGCCATACCCTCCGTAATACCCCCACGGGTAATAGTGACTCGGGGGCGGCGCAGGCGTTGGATACCAGGGATTGGGATACTCACTCATGGGGGCTGACCACTTCACGGGGTCCTGAGCCTCGGATGTCACGGCAAGGCACGAAAACGCAACCACGAGGGAAAAGACGAACAAGAACTTGACGCGCATCGGCAGGCTCCTTTGGCGTAGGCGCATAGTCCCGCCTAGAATAGCGTTACTGAGGCTGGTTGTTCAAGGAAAAACATGGGCAGCGTCGTTGGGGCAAAGCGTTGGCCTCCCCATGCGCCTCTTTGTTTGAATTCGTTTGGTTCTACACTGGTTGCTGTGGTAATTTTGCAAGTTAAAGTTCTGCTGGGAGATCCCTGCCCATTTGCAGACATCATCGCAACTCACCATGCTTCCATAGGCGAGGAGGTCTTTTCGATGTTTGAAATCTTGGAGAAAGCGCGGATTGGGCCCGGCGTCCATCGGGCTGTGATATCCGCTCTTGAAATCGCCCGGGCGCACCGTCCCGGCCAGTTTGTTATCCTGAGGTGTTATGACCAGGGAGAACGTATTCCTCTCACCATAGCGGACAAGGATTCCGAAAAGGGGACAATCACTCTCGTCTGGCAAGAAGTCGGGGTTACCACGTACCACTTTGGAACTATGGAGGTGGGGGAGCGCTTGCAAGACCTTTGCGGTCCTTTGGGCAAGCCCACTCACATCGAGAACTTCGGAACCGTGGTAGGCGTTGGCGGCGGCATTGGCATTGCTCCGTTGTACCCCATCACAAAGGGTATGATGGCTGCGGGCAATCATGTGATTTCCATTATCGGGGCCAGGACCGAAGGGCTCCTTTTCATGACCGAGGAAATGAGAAAGGTCAGTCACGAACTGCTCATTTCCACCGACGACGGGTCTTACGGCATTCACGGATTCGTCACCCAGGTCCTCAAGGATCTGATCGACAAGGGCACGAAGGTGGATATGGTGGTCGCGATCGGTCCGGTTCCCATGATGAAGGCGGTGGCCAATCTGACCAGAGGGTACAATCTCCCCACCGTGGTGAGCCTCAATCCCATTATGGTCGATGGAACGGGCATGTGCGGAGCGTGTCGCGTCGAGGTCGGCGGAAAAACCATGTTCGGGTGCGTGGATGGGCCCGAATTTGACGGTCATCTGGTGGACTTCGATCTTCTGACCAAGCGCCTTGCAATGTACAAGGGCCCGGAACTCATCGCGCTCAATCGATTCAGAGAAACGGAGCGCGGCTGCAAATGCTCGATCCCCGGGGGTGGCGCATGACCGAACAACAAGAACCGAAAAAAGCTCCAAGGCCCAAGATCCCTCGTCAAAAGATGCCGGAGCAGAGCGCCATCGAACGAGCTCACAACTTCTACGAGGTGGCGCTCGGATATACAAACGATCTGGCTCTGCTGGAAGCCAGTAGGTGCCTTCGTTGCAAGAAGCCCTACTGCATGAAGGGATGCCCGGTCGAAATCGATATCCCGGACTTCATCG
This sequence comes from Deltaproteobacteria bacterium, assembly GCA_016875095.1. Taxonomy (GTDB): domain Bacteria; phylum Desulfobacterota; class Desulfomonilia; order Desulfomonilales; family Desulfomonilaceae; genus VGSG01. Next base: position 8,394 of record VGSG01000070.1, on the reverse strand, counting down.
AAATGATCAAACAAGGTGACTTAATCGGCGCCTCGTGGAAGATCAAGGAGAAAAACAGCCTTCCGCGGATCGCAGGTCGGGTCTGCCCTCAGGAGACGCAGTGCGAAGCCACGTGCGTGCTGAATAAGAAGGGGAAAGGGGAACCCTGCGCCATCGGGCGGCTGGAACGCTTCGTGGCTGACTGGGCCGCGCAGCACGCGGCGGATGAGTTGCCTGAATTGCCTAAGCCCACCGGTCATAAAGTTGCGGTGGTCGGTTCGGGCCCCGCCGGGTTAACCCTTGCAGGCGGCCTCATCAAAAAGGGAATAGCGGTGACTGTCATGGAGGCGCTCCACGAACTCGGCGGAGTGCTGGTTTATGGCATACCTGAGTTCCGTCTGCCCAAGGCCATTGTCAAGGCGGAGATCGATGAACTGAGGCGCCTGGGAGTCGAATTCAAGACGAACTGGGTAGTCGGTCGCGTTGAAACTGTCGATGACCTTCTGGAAAAGCACGACTGCGTCTTTATCGGAACGGGCGCGGGCGCTCCCTTGTTCCTGCGCATACCGGGAGAGAACCTCAACGGCGTGTACTCGGCAAATGAGTACCTCACGCGGTCGAACCTCATGCGCGCGTATATGTTCCCTGAAGCCGACACCCCCATCGCCAAGGGGCGCAGGGTGGTGGTCTTCGGCGGCGGCAATGTGGCGATGGACTCTGCCCGGACTGCTCTTCGGCTCGGAGCGGAAGAGGTCACCATAGTCTACCGCCGAACTATGGCGGAATTGCCTGCCAGAGCTGAAGAAACGCACCACGCGGAGGAAGAGGGGATTAAGTTCAAACTGCTCACAGCGCCCTTGGAGATCCTGGGAAACGAGGCCGGATGGATCGTTGGAATACGGTGCCAGGAGATGGAATTGGGCGAACCGGATGAATCGGGCCGCCGAAGACCGGTTCCTGTGGAAGGCAAACTCTTCGACATCGAATGCGACACGGCTATCGTGGCTATCGGCAACGCGGCCAACCCGCTGGTGCCGTCCACCACCAAGAACCTGGAGACGAACAAGTGGGGTAACATCGTTGCCGATCTGGAAACCGGCAAGACCTCCCGGGACAGGATCTGGGCCGGTGGAGACATCGTTACAGGGGCGGCCACCGTCATACTGGCGATGGGCGCGGGCCGGAAAGCGGCCAATTCCGTGATGCAGACGTTCGGGGTCAGTTAATAGCTGTGCCCTTGAATAGGCAAGGCGTTGAGGGCATGGGCCGGGGATCTCTTTCGCTTCGGACGACGCAAGGCCGCCGGACCTTCGCGCAGGAGATCTCCAGATCACCCCAAGACCTTTTCGTCCTTCTGTAAGCCTATCAATTTCATACGGTGAGGCTTATGTCCGTTATCTCGGCTCTAACCCGCGCCATCGCTCTGATGTTACTCTTGGCTGCTGTGGCAGGCGCCGCCTCCATTCAGCAGGTCGAAGGAACGGTCAGCGAAGTGGAAGAAGGTTACCTGCTGGTGAAGCCGGATGGGCAAGCGAGAACGCTGCGATTGATTCTGCGCTGGAAGGCCCGTTTCGTGCCTCCGAAACTACCAATCAAGGGAGATCGCGTGCTCGTTCTGTACAAGGACAAGCCTGAAGGCGCGGTGATCTACGAGATACGGTATCAGAAGAACGGCGCGGGGCCAACGCCCGCCCTGGACTCTTCGTCCAAGAGCCCCAAATAACGAAGGCGTGCGGTTCATGGGCTTTTTTTTGGTCCTCAAGGCGGGGTTTCTCGGCTTCGGCCTCTCGCTCGGGGTTCAATTGCTCGTTTTCTATCTCGCGGGGCAATTCTTAGGCGCCTCGATCAGGCATTTCATTCGCGTGTTTCTGCTGGCCGCGGTAGCGTCTTTTCTCGCTGTCGATCTCCTTCTCTATATCAGGGTCCCCACCTATGAGGCTCCCCACAGCCAGTTCTTTTTGGTCGGCTGCATTGGCGGCTGGCTCGGAGGACTTGCATCCGGGCTGACCCAGATGCGAGGGTACCTGGTGCGCTTTCTGAACCGATAAGGTCACGAGCTGTCTCGCGACACCTCTTCAACAGCCTGAGTGAGTACCCCAAAGAACTCCTGGAGCTGCATCTCCTGGTTCACACTGTCGTACTTCCAGCCTAGGTGCCAACTGCACGAGCTGCAGATGAGAAAACGCCAGCCGTAGCCGGGAAACCAAGAGTATTCCATGAAGAGCCGCTCATCGGCCAGAATGTTCTCGCATTGGGAAAAGGTCCGGAAGTTGCACCGGATACCGGATGGATTGATGAAGGAGTGCGTGTCGGTTCCGTTTATCTTCACCAGGTCGCCGGATCGTGCAATGAGCGCCCCGCACATGGAGCAGCGGTACTCTTTCCCGCTCTTGTCCTTGTCGTCGTCGGGGAGCTGGAGGTATCCGATCATGACAGGATTATATAGGAGCTGCGCAAGAGATGAAATGCGACAGCTTCTGAAAAACCAATTGGGATCACGGCGTCGGCTCAGCGCACAACTGAATAAACACGGTCGCGCTTCCCCGTGTGTTACCGCGGCTTCCGCCGGAATAGCGGAAGGCGCGCCCATGCGCGTGTCCTATTCGAGAAACAAAGGACTTAGTCCGCGACGTATCCATCCTTCTTGAGCATGGATTGGACCTTGGCGCCGGCGCCTTTGGGCACTCTCATGGGATATCCGAGAGGGTTACGTTTGTCGGCTTTGGGGAGTATGCCGGTGGTGGGATCAACACCGGGGTTTAGTTCCCACATGGCCCTTGGATTGGTCTCGCACCATTGCGCTACCTGGTGGAGAGGCAGATCTTTACCGAGCTTGATCCGTTCCAGGAAGTCGTAGGCTAGAGGCGGCGGTGTCGCAACATTCACCCCGTAGAGGTCTCGGTGGGTCGCAATGATCTTGAGAGCGATAAGTCGAGGAATCATGATTTCAGAGCGCGGCGGCATAACCGTGTCCCAGTACGAGTACCCCCCAGCCTTTTTCACCACGTCGTCAATCTTTCCGACGCCGTCCACGTAAGCGCAGATGGCGAGCAACCAGTCTTTCGTCTCCTCCCGGCTGTGCAGCCACTGGAACACCCTGCACGCGATCCTCGTGGAGAGCACGGGATCTCGACGATCGTCCCAGTCATTTGTCGAGAACCACTTGGCGACCGGAAGATCCTTGTGTTCCTCGCCCGACCCCAAGGCCCACCATCCAACACCACCGGACCGCGTGCGGAAAGAGGTTTTCAAATCGCTCAGGAGCGCCGACAGGTAGATGAAATCGCGCGGGATCTTCTCCGCCTCAAGCACTCGCTCGATTATTCCGCCGTAAACGGCCATCCGGTCGAACCACTCCAGCATCCCCGCGCGCCGGTCCATGAGCAAGTAATTGAGCTGATCCACCACGCGCTCGGTGACGTCTTTGCGTTCAAAAGGAATGCTCACGGTGGCGAACGAGATCCCGTTCTTCAGGACGTCCGGCGGCAACACGTAATGGGCTCGCGTGTAACCCCCAGGGGTCGCAGGTTCCCCCCCGCGGCACACGCCACCGTAACACCAGCCGAGCAAGGTGATCATAATAGCAGTGAAAGTGATGACTATGGTTCTCAGTGGTGGGCGCAGCGATTCTTTCATCCAGTTGCGGCGGATACCGGCAAGATTTTCTCACCTGGGCCAGAAAGAAGTAATTCCTGATCGTTCCCGTGAGAGCGATCCCAGGATTCGTCAGCCGTTGAGTCGTTCCCGAAGTTCCTTCCCGGTCTTGAAAAACGGGAGGTATTTGGTCCTCACCTCGATCTTTTCGCCGGTCTTGGGATTTCTCCCTGTATAACCCTCGTACTTCTTGATCACAAACGAGCCAAATCCGCGTATCTCGATACGACTTCCAGTAACCAGAGCGGCGGACATCGTCCTAAAGACCATGTCAACTATCTCTTCGGCCTTTCGCATGGGCAGATCCATCTCCTTGGCCAACATCTTTACTAGGTCGGACTTGTTCATGTGCAACTCCTGTCCATGTCCCAAAGAAAAACCAAGCTCATGTTGCCGGAGACCATCGCCCGCACGAGCAAGGAGCCGGAATTACCGTAAAATATGAAACGGAGACGGCCTTCGTCACTTTGACGGTCCATCCCCGGGAGGTCCTGCCAAAACAATAGTCAAGCCCCTCGGCCGGCTCTCCCATTGTGAACAACGGTTGTAATCTCCACACCTTATGAATTGCGTTCCGCGGCTCTGCATGCCAGGCTGTGAAAGCCTGACCCCTTAGGGGGAATGCTTAGGACCGGAAGGAATCTGATTTCGACCCGCCCCTCGCCTTCGCTCTGGTAGCGGGCGAATGCACCCGACAAAGAACCCCCGAATTCGTGAGCATCGCGGCAAGAGTTTATATGGATAGCTCTCGGATGCCGAATTGTCAAGAAAATTTAGGCTCGTCCGGGCCCGAGCTTCCTGCGGGGACGTCTTCCTCCCTGTGTTCTTTGCCTTCCCCTTCAGCGAACTCCTCGAAAGACGCCGAGCGATTTCCGGCCGTATGAAACGGTTTACGGCCGTGATCGGACTGGCGGGACCGCCTCAAGAGGGATCCTGAGTGGCGCGGCGCTTGAAAAAAGCAAAAAAATCACTCGTATAGCTTGAATTGACGTACCGCTTGAGAGTGTGGTCCTTTTGCTTCGGAGAAAGCTTGGCGGCTTTGATCCGCTCGCCGTTCTCGCCGATGTAATAGATGTTCCCAAGCACGTTATGGGGGTTGGCATCTCCGTGAATAGCCCGAACGCATCCCGCAAGGATGAGGGCTCTGGCAAGATCCTTCGTGCCTATGTGGTGTCCGATGGCGAAGACCACGTTTCCGTCTTCTCGGATGCCGAAAGCGCTTCGCGTGGCTATGAACCAGTTGGGCCCAGAGGTATGAATCAACTGCGATCCACCGAGATAGTTACTCCACTGATTCCCAGGACCATATCCATAATATCCGCCCCACTGAGGCCCCGGTCCTTGCCATCCACCATAGCCCGCTTCATCGAGGAACTCGTCTTCCACGAGAAGATAGCCCAGGCCGATCTCAGAGTCGGTGGGCCGGCCGCCTTTGTTCACGGTGTTGACGACTTTGCCGTCCTTGACGATCAAATGTTTGAGTTGGCGAGCGTCGCGGATCTGATCCACGGGGATGTCGTCATCCCACTCCAGGATATCAACCGAGTCGTCGTTATAGACCACCACCGTCGCCATGCCCGGAACCATATTGTTCAGGACGGTGCCACGGAAAATGGCGCCCGCGTTTTCAGCGTGTTTCTGTTTCCACAGAGCATTGGTGATCGCGAGCAGGTCCGGAACATTCTCCGGTTCGACCTTTGAAGAGGCCAGTGTGGCCTTGGGCTCCGAAGACCCGATATAAAGCCTCATAGAGATCCGCTTCATGTCGAACAAGAGCATATGGGCGATGGCAGTGGGAAACTGAGGACTGGGCCGATAAGTCGTGCGGAATACGGCGGGCGCGCCGTCCCCCGCCCGAGGCATCTCCTCCGCGCTCCAAACCCCTTCGCCCGGAAGTTGAGGTTGAACGTAGAGGGGGGGAATTCTCGCAAGGGACAACTCACGCTGACCCTCCCCAGAGAGAGGGGTATGAGACTTCAGTGAAGCCACCAAAGTTGAGGAATGCAGGTCGGATGCGACATCATGTCTAGATGGCGCCATACTGCGAGTTAGCGCGCCCTTCGTTGGCGAGCCCTCATCAGAAGGCTCGGCGCCGTCCCGGGGGTCTTCACTGCGCGTTGCGTTTGTTTTGGCTTGCCCCTGCACGCTTCCTCCCCACAAGAGCGGCTCCCAGACCGATATCGCATATTCGTCTATCGCGGCCCGGGCCGCGGTAAGGAACCAGCCGGACATACATATAATCAGGAAAGACATAATTATTGCTGGGAATGGTGGCGCCGCGGAATTTGGGGAGCGAATTCCCAAGGTGGGACGAACCCTGAAACGTAACCTATGCGCACAGGGGAGTCCGGGAAAGATACCAAACATGATCACCAAAACCTCTCACACTAAACAGGCTGATTGTCCGGCCTGTCCGCTCGTCGAGAACTCGTGTCACTGCGGGAGCGGCCGAGCAATCCTGGCAGTTCTGCGGCCCAATCGGTCTCGTCGTTGGCCGTCGCCATGACTCCGTAAATGGCTTTCAGAAAGGCTTCCACCTTAACAGGTCAGTAGCTGAACCGCTGTTGACAAGGCTTCCGGCTTGGGCTATGCATACCCGAATTCCGGTGAAGATGCCCGGTCTTCACGTCCTTCTCCCGGATACCGGGGCCTTGCAGGCGCAGGCGCGGGGAAACGGCGCAGCCCCGGCTTCCCCTGTGGTTTTTCCTTCTATCAATTCTGCCCCTTAACGTCAAGACCGCCCCTCGTTCCACCGTGCATTTCTCGTCCGAGAAGGGAGCCTTTCTTGTGATCTACTTCGCCGATCTCCATATCCACTCGAAGTATTCCAGGGCGACATCGCGGGACTGCAACTTGGTGGAGCTGGCCCGATGGGCCGCGCTCAAAGGCATCCTGGCGCTCGCTACCGGAGACTTCACCCATCCGCAATGGCGCTCTGAGATCAAGGACCTACTGGAGGAGGTTGATAACGGCCTACTTCGCTTAAAAAAAACCCGTGTTCCGCGGGTAGAACTGCTCCCCAACGGATTCGGCCCGGCTGATGTGCGCTTCGTGCTTAACGTGGAGATCAGTTCTATCTACAAGAAGGACGGGGCCACCAGAAAAGTTCACAACCTGATATTCATGCCGGATTTGGCTTCAATGGACCGCTTTTCGGAGAAGCTTGACCGAATCGGCAATATCAAGTCCGACGGCCGACCTATTCTCGGGTTGGACAGCCGCGACCTTCTTGAGATAGCTTTGGAGACGTCGTCTGATGCCTTCCTAGTTCCCGCGCACGTGTGGACTCCCTGGTTTTCCGTATTGGGGTCGAAATCAGGCTTTGATTCTATTGAAGAGTGCTTCGGAGATCTCACTCCCCACATATTTGCGTTGGAAACGGGCCTATCATCGGATCCGGAGATGAATCATCGGGTCACTTCCCTGGATCGGTATACGCTCATTTCAAATTCCGACACTCATTCCCCGCAAAATATGGCCCGAGAAGCCAATATCTTCGCGGGCGCTCCGGGGTACTTCGCGATTCGAGATGCGCTCAAAGACGGCCCGTGCTCGATAACCCTCAAAGAGAACGCCGAGCCTCCGTTTGAGTCAATAGATGGACGTCAGCTCGCGGGTTGCGGGTCAGAGAACGGCGTCGGGAAAGACCATCGAGGGTTTCTCGGAACGATCGAATTCTTTCCCGAAGAGGGCAAGTACCACCTTGATGGACACCGCAAATGCGCTACGCGACTTGAACCGGAACAAACCGCGGAGCATAGAGGGCTCTGTCCGGTCTGCGGGCAGCCGGTAACCGTTGGGGTGATGAACCGAGTCATGGAACTCGCTGACCGCGCTCCGGGCCAAAAGCCGCCAAGGGCGGCCCCCTTCTGGCGCCTACTGCCGCTTCGGGAAATCCTTGCCCAATCATTGGGGGTGGGACCGCAGTCATTAAAGGTGCGTACCCTGTACGACAACCTGCTCGCTCGGCTCGGACCCGAACTCAACATCCTGTGGACGACTCCGCTGGATGACATATCTCGCCAAGCGCCGGAGATCGTGGCGGAAGGCATTTCCCGCGCTCGGCAGGGGAGGGTGTCCATCCTGGCCGGATACGACGGCGAGTACGGAACGGCGCAGCTCTTTACCCAAAGCGAACGACACATGTTCCTCGGTCAACAGAGCCTTGTGCCGGTCCAAATCACGCGTGCAAGGCAGACACGCGGTTCGGGTGGCTCGTCGCCCGGTGGAAAGAAGCGCGAAAAACTCCACGCAGGCGTCAAACCAGTAGAACCACCGAGCGCACTGAACCAAGAACAGATAGAGGCTGTGAGCGTTTGCGATCGGCCCGCACTGGTACAGGCTGGGCCTGGGACCGGCAAGACGAGGACGCTCACGGAACGCATCGCGAACTTGCTCCGTCATGGGAAGGATCAGGGAGGAGCGATCACTGCGGTGACCTTTACGCGCAAAGCCGCGGGAGAGATGAGCGAGCGACTGGCAGGACTGATTCCTGAAAAGTCCGAGCAAGGCTTTTGGGTAGGCACATTTCATCAGCTCGGTTCGCGCATTTTGGGCATGTTCCAAACAATGGGCAATGCGGCGGCGAGAGATCGAATACTGGAAGAAGACGAAGCGATCGCGCTCTTCAGAAAGGCGATCAAAGAAGCGCGTGTCGATTACCCGCTTGCGAGGTCGGCTTCTCTTTACCAGGAAGTCAGCTTGCTCAAACAGCAACTCGTTACTCCTGAAGCGTACATCGAGCGAGATGACCTTGCTCGC
>VGSG01000069.1 GCA_016875095.1 Deltaproteobacteria bacterium | reverse complement strand
GCAGAAACCCACCGGTGCCACATCCGGCGTCCAAAATCCTCGTAGGACGATCCGCCGGCGCATACTGCGCCAGGGTTTTCAAAACGAGTCTGTGCAAACCCACGTACCACCAATAGCGACCTTCCACGTGGTACATGGTTTCATATTCATGTTGCTCCATGCTCGTCCCGTTTCTTGTCGTCCCGCTGGAGCACGCTCCGAACCACAAATTGAGGCTGTCGGTTGGCATTCAGCAGCGTCCGGCCGATGTACTCGCCCATCAACCCCAGGATGCACAACTGGAGACCGGAGAACAACAGGATGAGAAGGGCAAGGGAAGCCCACCCTGCGCTCAGGTCCGGTTGGAGGAGCTTCTCCACCACAACCAGAACCGCCATGATCGCCCCAGCCAGGCTCACCGCCACGCCCAGGAGAAAGCTGACCCGCAAGGGCATCACCGAGAAGTTCACGAACATGCTTAACGAAAGCCGAATCAGCTTTCGCGCCGTGTATCCCGATCTGCCTTCCTGTCTTTCTTCATGCCGGACCAGCGCCTTCCCGATCTTGTCCGTGCATCGGAGTATAAGCCCGTCGATGTATGGGGAGGGCCCCTGGTACTTGGTGATTTCATCAATCAGAAACCGATTCAGGCACTTGAAGCTCGAGAGATAGAGGTCTCGCGGTTTGTCGAGCATGAAATTGGCCATCCAGCCGTTCAGATCGCTGCCCAAATTCCTAAGCCAATGATGTCTTTTTTCCTGGTAATAGCTGTAAACCACGTCGAATCCGCCCCTTTCGGCCTCCTGCACGAGGCGCATGACTTCCTCGGGCGGATTCTGAAAGTCGTCGTCCATGATCACCGCGTAATCACCGTCGCAATGGGTCAGCCCCGCCATCACCGCGTTGTGCTCGCCGAAATTGCGGGCCAGGTTCACGTATCGCACCTTCTCCGGGTGTTTATGGAAGATGTCGCTGCAGACTTCATGGCTGTTGTCCGGGCTGCCGTCGTTGACCAGCACAACCTGAAGATCGGTGCCAGTCAATTCGTCGATAAGTCTGTCCACAAGAGGGCCGATGCTTTTCGCGCCGTTGTAAACCGGAATCACAACACTAACGAGCATGGAAAACTCCTGCCGGGTTTTCGACTCCGAAGAAAATGCATCTCATGCTGTGGATCATAAAAAGCAAGCGTAATTCCCGCGCAGAGCGCTGTCAAGAGCCGGGCTCTTCAGCTACGCATTGGGAACGGCCGAGAAGATCTTAACGGGTAAGGAAATCGACGATCGCTTTGTTGACTTCTTCAGGCTTTTCGTACACCACACCGTGGCCCGCGTCCTGAACCACTTTGAGGGTCGCAGCCGGCATTGCCGCCAGCGCTCGATCCGCGTTCTCTATCGGGATGACCTTGTCCGCGCTGCCCCAGATGAGCAGAGTCGGAATGCCGTGCCGTCCAACGCTCTGATACTCTGCCGCCAGATCGTGGAGAGGGTAATTTCGGAGCATTGACAAGAGCGCGGGAAGGTACCCGGCATAACTGAGTTGATCGAGGAGCTTTTGTTCCATCTCTTTGAGTATCGCCGAATCTTTGTTGGCTTGCCGTGACTGGGATATGAGCACTCTCTTTCCGAACACCGTCATAATCCAATCACCGATCAGGGGCGCAGGCGCCAGCTTCGCGGTAAAGGGGAGATTCACCGGGAAGCCCGCCGGCGCCACCAGGACGAGCTTGCGCACCCGTTCAGGGCGTCGAGCCGCGAAGACCACTGAGATCGCCCCGCCCTGAGAAAGCCCCACCAGATCGATCGGCTTGTCTATCTTGAGAGCATCGAGAAGCTCAAGGAGCTGACGGTCATAGAGATCTACCCCGTACGTCAATGGGGGACGATCCGAATACCCTCGGCCAAAGTTGTCATACCGAATTGATCGCAAACCCGCGGCTGCGAGGGCGTCAACGTTCCTGTCCCAGACATATTTCGAGATGGTGGCGCCATGCGCCAGAACCACCACTCGGCCGTCCGTGGGGCCCCGCGATTCGCAGCACGTGTAACCGTCTTTCAGCTTTACGAATGAGCCGGGAAGGCTCGCACGAGTTTCCGGAGTGAGCTCTTTCAGGGCTCGCTGAGCCAACCAGTACGGCGTTACCAGAAGCACTACGATTCCTGCCACGGCGATCGCGAACCAGAGCGTTTTAGCCACGGGTTTCACCTCCCATTATTTGCAGTGAACGGGTATACCCTTTGTTATTCATGGGAAAATTCCCCCTGCCCCCATCGGCGTCAGAATAAGATTCCGACCTAGTTTCCGAAGTCCCCCTCACCTACCCTCTCCCACCACGGGAATGGGTTTTCGGACCTCCCTCCCGCGACGAAAGGACGACGCGGGAGGATGATTCCAACTTGATTCAAAGGCCCAAGTCTCACCGCCACTTGTTATAGTAATGCTGGCCCTTTCGGCTCCAAGCGCAGGGTCGCCTCTGTGGCAAGAGTTACCGCGTCAGGCGACCACGCGATCGGCGCGCCTTCTCCCCCCCGCCAGTATGCTAGAAGGTCAGCATAGTGCGGGGACAAGGGATTCCCCGATTGACCTCCAGGCAGAGAGAACGAGTTCTCGTCCCAATTTCCCACGTCGAGCGCCATGTGCAGCGAAGCTATCACGAGCGGATTGCCGGTAGGACGCGAGACCGGGACTGCCGCGTTGTTCACGGTGTTGGCATCCCCACCCCACGGGAAGGGCCCCAGGTTGAAGATCTTGTCGAGGAGGCGTCGGTCACCGAATGCGTGCTTGAGCGTCAGCCTCCTCACCTGCCCCCACGCCCAACCGGAGGTAGTGTTCCCATAGCGCTCACGCACACGCCTCGTAGCTGTGACAAGGGCGTCCTCAATCTCCTCGATCCACGATCGGGAGAACCAACCGTCAGGCTGTTCCCTGACCAGCCGCGACAGATGGCCCACGCGACGGAAGGCAATCATAGAAGAGCCGGCGAGTGCGGCGAAACTCTTCCCCATAGCCCATTCCGCGGCCCGAGGGGCCTTGGCGCGAACAACTCGTTCAATCATCTCCGACAGAAAGAACTGAAAGACCGTGGCGGGAACAGAATCCGCAGACAAGACACCGTCCCAGCTCTCCAGAAGATCGCGGGCTTGTCGAGCCTCGGCGCTCTTCGCAGGAATACTCAGCACAGTCTCTCGCAGCTCGGCCCAGGGGACTGATTCCGCGTCCATTTGTAGGTTTCGCGTGCTCTTCAGGTCCCAGTCACTGCGACCGGAGAGGACTGCGTCAATCCGGGACAACCTGTAGCCATCCAGCCAGTCGATGCCCAGGAATGGCCCTTGTCCGGACGGTATCGGTTGGGTGTTGGCGGTCGCCACAAAGCCGATCTCCGGATTCAGGCAGTAAGGCATATTCTCAAACGGAACCGGATCGTCGTGCCAGCCGCAGTCCGGGTCCCACCCGGGCAGAGGTATCACGCCGGACCCTTTCTTGCGCCGAGGGGAAATTCCGACCAACTGCCATCCCACATCTCCGTTGGCGTCAGCGAAGACCATGTTTTGCGATAGACTGAACCACTCTTTGAATGCGCTCCGAAATCCCTCGAAATTCCTGGCTCTGTATAGCCCCAGGAAGTCGCTATTAGGCCACGTGTCGAGCCAGGTGGCGCGAAGAGAAATGGCGCCCAACTCTCCTTCCAGGGCAGGGCTGATGATCGGACCTCTGGCAGTCTCAATGACCCGCTCCTCCACATCGGGCTTTCCCTTTACTCTTATCTTCTCCCCTCTAACCGCGCAGGGGACGAATCGATCTCCCTCTCGGACGCTTGCGCCATCGGGGCCCAGTTCCTCGATAAAGAGGTCGGTATTGTCAACGAATCCCGCGGTCACCCCCCATGCGATGGCGCCATTGTGTCCGGCGCCGAATGCGGGCGTCCCAACCAGTGAAGCGCCCGCCACTCCCCATTCCGGAGTTCGCACATGAGCCAGGTGCCACTGTGGAGGCGCGAATGGCGGTAAGTGCGGATCGTTGGCAAGAATGGGCCGCCCCGTTCGCGTGCGAGACCCTGCGAGAGCCCAATTATTCGAGCCGCCACCAAGCGGGGCAAACCTGCTCAGGCTCTGTAGGTCTGCGGCCAACCTCTCCAGGGGTTGGCCCGCGGAGACCCCCGGAGGAGCTGAAACAGGATGCCATTCAGGATAGGTCGGCTCCAGAACGCGCACGGCTTCGGCGCCGTCCTCCAGCAATATCTTGAGACGAATAAGCTCCATGTCCCAGTTTGAGGGCAGAGTAAAAGCCATTAACTTGAGCATGGCGATCACATCCACTGCGGCGTAGGTTCCAGGATAAGCCCGGAGGATCGAAAATTCATGCGCATGGCGCTTGCACCCGAGACTTCGCCCCGCGTTTACTCCTTTCGCAAATGCTTCCAGGAGAGCCCGCGTTTCCTGATTCAGGGCCGCGAGTTGCAGTTCCGCGGAACGATGGAATCCGATCCGACGAGAAAGGCGATCCACCGGAAGAGCATCGTGACCCACCAGTTCCGCGAGAGTACCTCTCACCACCCGCTGAATCATTTCCAACTGGAATGAGCGATCTTGCCCCTGGCAGAATCCCAGGCCGAAGAGAGCGTCTTCGTCGTTGGTCGCCTCTATGTAAGGTATTCCGTGGTTATCGCGTCGTATGGTCACGGGATGGTTGAGTCCGGGCACGGACAACGTACCTGAGACGATCGGCCCTCGTTTGCCTAGTAACACCCGGAACAATAGTCTCAACGCGGACATGGCTGCCCTCCCCTTTGCGGATGATATTTGAAAAGAAGCAATCGACCGCTCCACGAGCGTGGGCCCTGGTGGAATTTAACTTCAGACTTTATGCGAACGCCTCCGCGCGATGCCGATGCTGAGGAAAGAAACCGGTTCGGGGGACGCTGCGCCCTCGCCACGGATCTCGCTTGAGAAGATATCTCCGCGCTGTGGGGCATGTCAACGAGCTTTGCCGGCAAGGTGATTTGTCGGGTTAGGCGCGCAGTGACGGCAGACAAACGGTCCGGGAAGGGCATGGCCTTGGTGGCGCCGGCATCTTCCCGGTAATTCATTGACAGGGGATTTCCGCAGCCCCCAGGAGAGCCGATCAGTCTGCGAACCGCTAATCGGCCACCTCCTCAGCCTAAGTCTGCGACAAGGGGTAGTGTTCTCTTCAATATGGCCACCTCAGAACTTCATGGCCCGCCGGATCTTGTCAGCCATAAACGGTGGGCCATGCCCGGGATAGATTCTCTTCACGCCACGTTCCAAAAGGACTTTCCAGCTCTCTTTCACCTTGACCATATCTTCCGCGAACGCGGGAAAACCCGGGCCCAACCGAAGAGGGAACCTGTTCATGGCCAGGTCGCCCACAAATGCGTCGCCCGTGTCCAGCAGCACGCTCACCGACCCCGAAGAATGCCCCGGCGTGTGGATTATCCTCCCCTTGACTCCGAAATCATCCAGCGCCATACCTTCCGGCCCGATCTCAAGGTCAACCGTGGCCGCGTGCACCCGAATCAGGGGAACGGCAACCGTCATGACTCTTCCCACGGCTCGGGCCCAGCGAGTAACTCCTGGAGGCAGCGGCTTCAGGGCCTCTTCCACGCACCGTTTTTCCGCCTGATGCGCTGCCAACGGCGCAGCCGTGAAATCCCTGATCTCCTTTGCGGACCCTATGTGGTCCCAGTGCGCGTGTGTGATGACAATGAGTCGGATGCGGCTCGGTTCTATGGGAATGTCGCTCAACGCCCGTGCAAAGCGTCTCAGCTTTTTGGGCGGCCCCGCGTCCACGAGGATAGCGCCCCGATCCTGAATGAGATAGCACTGGCTGGAACCCAGAGGAATCGCATAAATCCTCACGCTCATAAAACACCCGCGCCGCTCATGCTCGTTATCCGAACCTTGGACCTCTCTCTTGGCCGATCACACAGTGTGGCGTCTTATCGCACGATAGCCGCGTTCTTCATCACAGCTTCGGGAAATCTCAACCCCAGGCTCTGCATCATAGGCTCGTTAATGGTGAGTTGGGGGGTTGTATCCGTTTTTACAGGGACCTGGGAGACAGGTTTTCCTTTCAGCAACACGTCCACCACCGATTCCGCGAGCATTGCGCCGAGCTTCCGATCATCCGCTGCGATACCGGCTACCGCCCCGGCTTTGACCGGTCTGTCCGCGTACGAGAAGATCGGTATCCCCATGGGAGTCGCTATGGGTAGAAGGCTGACCACATTATCCATCACGAGGCGAGTGTTGGTAAGGATGATGAGGTCAACCTTACCGAGCGCTCTCGTTTCCCGCACCAGTTCATCGAGGCTGGTGGCAACCACTTCGCGGTAGGCGATCCCGCGAGCCTTGCACTCCGCCTGCGTTCCAGCCTGTTCGATGGGCCCGCTAGGGTGGCCCTTTTCCACCAGCAATGCAATGCTTTTCGTTGCAGGAAACAGGCTCAGAATGATGTCGAGGCGCTGCGCATACGGTATGTAATACGTGACACCGGTGACCATGCCTTCCGGGGCGTTGAGGTTGTTGATCGTCCCCAATTCCACGGGGTTGTTGCAGGCACCTATGAAGCAGGGGACCTTCGGATTGATCTTGCCCAGGTATTCGGCTCCGGATGACCGGAGGAATACGATTCCGTCCATTTTTGATTCACACTCATGGAAGACCCGCTTGGCTTCCTCAAAGTCCTTGAGTTCACGAAAGAGGTTGACCTTAAGATCAGGCGCTAATTCTCGTAGCTTCGGCAGAAAGCCCATAGTTACATTTTGCGGCATCGCAGTTTTGGTGTCCCAGATGACGGCGATCTCCTTTGCCTGCGCGGCGCCGTCCACTCCTGCTGCCACGAAACTCCAGCAAACCAGTCCGACCAAAAAGATATAGCTCAACTTTTTCATCGATCTCTCCTCTCACGATTAGCGATGGATCTATGTGACCGGCCTCATTTGGGATTGTGGATACGTCTCTTGGTGTGTGCTCAGTATGAATCCATCTAAGCTCAAATGCAAGCGGTTTTGAAGCCGCGTGTCAGCGCACGCTGGCTTCTTGGCCTACCTGGTCGGGGATTAGGGCGCTCGGCCGGGTTTCCTGTTCGACGAGCTGACCCGACGTGAGTATCTCTTTTCCATTTACAACCACTAATTGACCTTCTTCAAGTCCTCCCAGAACCTGCGCGGACTGGCGATTGGTGGTTCCGAGCTTGATCCGAGTCAGCACGGCCTTCTGGTCCGGACCGACAACAAACACGCTATTCTGCTCGTTATTTCGAATTTGGTCGAGGAGAGCGGCTAAGGGTATGCGCAGCACATCCTTCAATGTGTCATATGTTATGCGACCGCGGGCGAACATCCCCTGCAAGAGCGTCATCTCAGGGTTATCCATGTAGATCCGCACTTGAAAGAGTTTCTGTTCATTGGCCACAGGTTCAATGTAGGTGAGTCGGCCGTTGAAGACCTTCCCCGGATAGGAATCCACATACACTTCCGCGTCCTGGCCGCTCCTAAAAACCTCTCTGAGGTCAAGCTTGGCCAGATCCACATCAGACAAATGCGCTTCCAGGTAGATCTTGCTGTAATCGCTCACCTGAAAGAGTTTGCCCCCGACGGTGACCCAGTCACCCTTCTCGACGAAGCGTTTGGAAATTCGACCTTTGACCGGGGACTTCACCCTGGTTCGTTTCATGTCCTCCATGGCTTTCGCGAGCACCGCCCGGTCCATTTCGACCTGGGCTGAAGATGCCTTGAGTTCCGAAAGCTTCTGATCGTGCATCGTGTGACTAACCGATCCCTTCTCGAACAATTTGAGGTTCTTTTCGTACTCCCCTTTGAGAAAAGCCAGGGTGGCTTCGTCCTTCTGAAGTGTCGAAGCCGCATGGATTGCATTCTCATTGATTGTGACATCATCGAAGACCAGGAGGAGCTGTCCTTGTTCAACCGCCTGGCCGTCCTGCACGACAATTGACTTCACTTGCGCAGCGACCTCGGCGGAAACAGTCGTATTCGCGGTAAAGCGTAACGGTCCGGAAATATGAAGACTTCTTTCTATAGGGGCTCTCTCCACAGTGGCGACCCCCACTTTTGTGGGTGGCGCCGGCGGTTTGCTCTCCTTTTTTCCGGAGCATCCCCCCACGAGCAGCAGGGCTGCCATTACTCCAAAGGAGAGATGAAATGGTGTCATGTTGGTTTCCTCGTTTGCGCTCCTCGCCCGAAGCTACTCGGGAGATCGGCGGTTGCGCCCGGGGCGACCTGTCTGTCGGAAGCTCGCCGGTTTCACACCCGCTTCTCCGGAGCTGAGGCCGGAGCGTCATCGAATGTGACTGGCTGGACCTTCCAGAACCGCGCCTTAAGGTCGTCCAGAATTGTGTATACAACCGGAATAAAGATCAAGGTAAAGAACGTTGCGATGGAGAGGCCGCCCACCACCGCTGTGGCGAGCCCGTTGTAGATCTCCGAACCTGCGCCGCTCTTTACCGCAAGCGGAAGCATCCCCAGCACCATGGCGATGGAAGTCATGAAGATAGGCCGCATCCGCCGAGCGCTCGCGAGCACTAAGGCCTTGTTACGTTCGACACCCTGTTCTTCGATCAGTTGCACTGCATATGTGATGAGCAGAATCGCATTCTTGACCACCAGTCCCACCATCATAACATAGCCGAGCATGGTGAAGGAATCAAAGCTGACACCGGTGATCCCGACGAGCGCATTGGCGCCGATTATGGAGAGCGGAACACTGAGGAGGATTGAGAGGGGTCGGACAAAAGACTGGAACTGCATCACCAGCAGCAGGTACACCACTACCACGGAGAGAGGAAAGACAAAACGTATGGCCTCCACGAGCGCTTTCAGCTCGTTCACCGCTCCATAGGGCACAAAGGTGTATCGAGGCGGAAAGGGCACCATTGAGTTTATCTTTGAGTTCACTTCTTGGAATACGTCCGCCAAAGGGCGCCCTTGGATGGTAAACTGGACCCGTGCGCTCCGTTTGGCGTTGTAATGGCTTATCCGAAGCGGCCCAAAGCTCGTCTCGACACTTGCGACCGTCGTGAGCGGAACCTGGACATGAGGATTCCTCATCGAGGTGAGATTGATCCGACGAACATCTTCCACCGTTTGGACATGGCTTTCTTCTCCCATCACGCGAATGTAGAAATACCTGCCGTCCACATCGTACTGGGTTTTGGTTTTCTGACCGCCCACGGCGGCTTCCACCGCGTCCGCGACCTCTTTTACCTCAAACCCAAGGTGAGCGGCTCGCTCATGATCCACTCGGACCTCCACCTGGGGCTTCTTCAGCGCGAGATCCGTGTACCTGAAGATGACCCCTTGCACCCCCTTGCCCAGTTCCATGATCTGGTCAACAATTTTCTCCATCACAGCGTAGCTGGTCCCCATGACCCGTATGTCCACTAGGTTCGACCTTGTGTGAACACTTCCGAAAAGGGGGAACTGAACGGGATTCACGCCGCGAAAGGGCATGTCTCCTGACTTGCCATGCGCCTCCTTAGCTATCTGCACGATCGGGATCCCGCTATCTTCCTCACGGTCGCACACCAGGTATATGACATTGCGGTGGCTCTGCCTGTTCGGGATAGCCACGATGTGCCTCACTCCCTTGATGGCCCGAAAGCGCTCTTCCAGCACGCCCATCAGACGGCTCTTCTCCTCGAGACTGGTTCCCTCGAATGCTTCTATCTGGACCTGGATAAGATTTGTGCCGCCGGTGGGAAGATAGCCCATCCCGGGCAGCATGAGATGCGACAGAAAGAACAACGCGACGACGACCAGGATCAGCATCGCCTTTCTGCCGGCGCCCTGCAGGAAGTATTCAAGGGACTCGAGCAGAAAGGTGGCCACGGATCTTCCCATGACATCGACCCACTGGAGCGGCGCCAAAATCTTTTTGAGCATGCCTGATGGTTCTCGTTCTTCCCTCATCCACCTGGAAGCGAGCATGGGCACAACGGTGAACGCATCAAAGAGAGAGACAAAAATGGCGACGGAGATCACAAACGCCACAGGGCCAAAGAGTTTGCCGATTTCTCCCTTCAGCAGTAGAACGGGCATAAAGACGGCTGCGGTGGTGAGTGTGCACATAAACGCGGCAACTCCGACTTCACGGGTTCCTTCCACACATGCCGCGAAGATCCCTTTGCCCTCCTCATACCGGTGCCGGTAGATGTTTTCCAGAACCACAATCGCGTCGTCCACGATCATGCCGATGGAAAGAGCGAGTCCGGCGAGTGAGAGCACATTCATGGAGTACCCGAAGAGATACATGCCGATGAAAGTTCCGATGATGGAAACAGGGATCGAGGTCCCTACAATCACTATGCTGCGCCATCGCCTGAGGAACAGGAATAGGACCAGAAGAACGAGGATTACGGCCTCGATCAGGCATTCGCGCACAATGCTGACAGCATCTCGAATGTACGTGCTCTGATCGTAGATCTTGTGGAAAGTTCCTCCCAGAGGGCCAAATTCCTTCTGTATGAGTGTCAGTTGGCGATCGGCCCGGTCGATCGTGTCGATGATGTTGGCTCCAACCTGGCCGTAAACGTTAAAGATTATGCCCGAGGTCTTATTGATTCGGCAGTATGAGTCAGGTCGTTCGTACTTGTCTTCGAGAGTCGCTACATCCGACAGGCGCACAACAGGCTCACCCGGTTTGGAGATGATCACCCCGCGGAACTGCTCCACATTGAGGAGCTCGCCCACGGTGCGAACCGTCCATTCGCGGTCCCCTTCGATAAAGTATCCCCCGCTCTGATTGAGATTGGTGCGATCTATGTATTCCTTCACCTGGTTGACGGTCAGATTTCTCGCCTTGAGCCGTAGCGGGTCAAAGGTCACCCTCATTTCCCGCTTCCTGTGCCCATCGTACTGACAGTCGCCGACTCCCGGGATTCTTTTGAATGCAGGCGCTATTTCTTTCTCCGCCCAGATCGACATGGTCACCAGGTCCACATCCCCGGTGAGAGCGAACTGATATATCGGCAAGTTGACCCGTTCACTGGCTTTGAAAATCTGAGGCTTCTCCACGTCTTTGGGCAGGTCGGTGACTCGATCGATATTCCGTTGAAGCTCGGACGCGGCCAAGTCCAGGTTGGTTCCGGGTTCCAGGAAAGCCACGAGAAACGATTGGCCGTAATTAGCATAACCGAAGGTGTACTTCACATTGGAGACACCGCTTATGGCCTCTTCAAAACGGGTGGTGACCTCTCCTTCCACTTCTTCCGGCGCAGCGCCTGGAAACGCTGTGGCGACCACAAGTACAGGGGGATCGGTCTCCGGCTTCAACTCCACTGTCAAGAAGGTTAGGCTCACGTACCCGAACACGATCACCAGGAGCACGCGTACAATCACCGTGATCGGGAACCTGACCGACGATTCCGCAACGTTCATGTGCGGGGGACCTCGTTGACCTGAAATTTCATGAGCAAGGCGGAACCTCTCTTATCGACGAGAGATCACACGGGAAATATCTCCGAAGCGGAAGGCTTGGAGCCTCCTTCACTTCGGGTGAGCTAAGGCCGTCCGACTTCGGCGCACGAAATCCGTACACCGAGGCAGCGACTATTTTACCCGTTTTCAAGACCCATTGGTATAGCTCAAGTTTCTATTCTGGGGCGAATCGGCATGTGACGGCAAAGAGGCGACTCGCTCGACGAAAGAAGCTCGAACGTCCATAGGGCGGGGCGCGCTAAGTTCTCGTGGAGATGGCTCGTCCCGTTGCTTTTCGGTAAGCCTATTCGGCCGCCACTCCCGGGATTGAGAAGATCCTCGAGCCGATCATCCCGCGTATGCCGATGGACATAGCGGCGAATAGGCCGATTCGACCCGCTGAGGGCCGCGAAGAAGCGCCGGTTATGTTCGAGTCCTGATCTGCGACGCATGAACCTTCAGAGGGACTTAACGGAACGTATATTTTCTTATCTCGTCTTCCTACAACGGCAGCCGAATCCAAGTAATTCAAAACGCGGGGAGTCACGCTTCTGAAGCAATTGGAGTTCGCGCAGGCTTCCATCCTTATCTATGCACTGAATGCAGACAATCAGCCCTTCAGTTGTGTCGCACGAAATGAGGATGTCCAAGCCGAAGATTTCCTTGATCTTTGCGGCCTCGTTCACATCGGGTCTCTCAACCAGGTCGGCCAGTCGCTCCCGTGCTTTGTCGCACTTCGCGGCAACTATGAACGTCCCCGGCGGCGGCACGGGCCGTAGGACCGTGTTCGACGCCACCATAGAGCACATCAGAGCGGCAACCAAGAGAGATATCTTCATCCGGCCCGCACTCAGCAAAGAAAGGCTCGCGGAACCATGTCACGGACGGATCAGCGAGAAGATCGGGTCCTACTGTCGATCAACTTGCTCCGGAGTGGCGGTGTGCAGTTGGATAACACGCTTCCCGCCATGCTCGGTCTTGAAGGCCTCAGCCTTTTCCTTGGATGAGAAGGGGATGAGATCATACCCCATGAAACCACGAATGGGTGTGCCGAGGACAAGATAGGCCTGGTTCACGTCGAGAAATTGTCTCGTTTCAAAATCCGTCACGAACCGATGCGCAATCTTTGAGACGTCGATTCCAAAACGTTTGGGGACAGTGTTGTAGATGAACAGACACCGCGCTCCATCGAAACCGACGACGCGGCTATCCTGGAATACAGCCGCCCCTACTCCGGCAAAGCTCTCCAATCGGCCGAGCTTGTACCCATAAATCGCCGCGGACTCGAGTTCTCCCCCTACCTTCATGCCGCAGACGGGACAGATCCCGCCGAGTTCGAGTTTGTGTCCACTGGGTAAGGCCAAGTGTTCACCCGCGTGCGCTAGCCCTCCGAAGGACGCGCAAGCGAGCATGAAGGCCGCCACGACTGATGTAAGAAGATGTGTCAAGGGTATGCGCATTTCCGGTTCCTCCCTGCCTCCGGATTGAGTGCCTTCCACCCACTATACCAGATCCGGGGGCGGTCTTCATCCCGCGAGGCGCAAGGGTGTCCGACCTTTGTTCAGGGGATTCCCGGCCCGGCGCAGCGAAGTAATGACAGAAAGCGGCAACCGGGCTCCACGTGACGGAACGGTCGCGCATCGCAGCCAGATTGACTTTGGGAGCAAACCGCCTTATGGTGTGATCAGGACAGCCGCACAGGTTTGGAGGCCCGAAGAGATGCTCTCTTTGCGCTCATGCCCATCGTTACTTCTGTGCGCACTGATGATGTGCGTGGCTTTGGTCGGCGCCCCCTTGTTGTGCGCTGGGTGGCTTTGCGCATTTCAGAGTTGCGTCTCGGGCCAAGATCCGGTTGCAGACAACTCCGATCGCTCTCATGAGTCCATTGCGGGTCACAGCCACCACTCCGAGCAACCCTCTGAATGCTCGTGCGCGGACGCGGTTTGCACGTGCCATATTTCCCTAAACCGCGCATATTCCTACCTCGTGAGGGGTCAGGACGTCAGTCACCAAGATATTTCCGACACTTTGACCGCGTCCTTGGAGACGGTCTCGACTCATTTCAAACCTAGCGCCGATTTGGCGCCGAAAAGACCCGGATCGCTGATTGCAGAATCCCTCCTGAAGCTTCGCAGCGTTATCCTGATCCTTTGACCGGACCTGACCGCCGGGCTGTCGTGATCGCCAGGCTGACCTTTCGGGGCAACCGGTTGGAGTTTAGGCGAAACATTACCGTGCCGTGCTCAGGAGGAAGTGAAGAGCATGACGCAACAGGTTCAAAAGGAGTTCAATCACGGAAAGGCCATCAAGACTCACCAGAAGGTCACGGCGCCGCGTCTTATCGAAAACGCCTGAGTGGGCCGGCGTGTTCCGTTTGATCGGAGGAAGACCTTATGATTGCGATGAACTCATCCCGTTCCGGAAGTCGGCAACCGAGCAAAATGCTTCTCAATAGTGGGACCGTTCTCAACGGGAAATGGGAAATCGTCAGACACATAGCCACCGGAGGCAAGGGTGAAGTGTATCTTGCTCGCCAACACAATCTGGAGCGACTGGTGGTGGTCAAGACCATTTCGACGGACTATCTGCGGGAGTTTGGAGATGACGAAGAAGAAGTTCAGACCGAAATCGAGCGGTTCCACCGGGAAGCAATCGCAATGGCTCAGGTTCGCCACCCGCACGTTGTCCAAGTCTACGATCAAGACATAGCCCAGGTCACCACAAACGGCGAAACAATCGACGTCTACTACGTAGTCATGGAGTACGTGCCGGGCAGGACACTTCGCAAAACCATTCCCTATGACGGACTGAAAGAGAGCGAGATCAAGATCAGGTCCTGGATCAAACAGTATTTTCTCCCCATTCTGGAAGGCCTGGGGACGGTTCACGCTCTCGGCATTGTCCATAGAGACATCAAGCCCGAAAACGTCCTCTTGGATGGGGACATTCCCAAGCTCACGGACTTCGGCATCGCAGGAGCGGCGTATTGGCCAAATCTTACCAAGAGCCACCATGTCGAGGGCACCATCGCGTATATGGCTCCTGAGCAATTCATGGATCTCGGACTCACCGATGTGCGGGGCGACGTTTATGCGCTCGGCAAAATCCTTTACGAAGCGGTGCAAGGGACCATGGTCGACTCCAAGAAGGCCTGTCCTCTTAAGGGAGTGTGCCTGCTCGATCCCACTACTCCGTTCATGAAGGCGTTAGATCTTATCATACAAAAGGCCACTGCCGAGGATCGAGACCAGAGACTTCCGTCGGTTACGGTTTTTCGAGAAGAGTTGCAAAAGGTTCTCGACGAGGCGGACGCGGCTGAACGCCCACTACTAAAAAGCCTGCATCGCAAGCAGATTTATCTGATTCTCGGGGCGATTCTTGTTATTGTTGCGGGCTCCAACTTGTACCATCATTTTCTCATGCTGCATGGTTCGGGGACGACAAGCGACATGACGAGCGTGGAGCACGGGGTGAAGCCGGAGGCTGCGACTCCGGAATCACAAAGTGAGCTTTCCAACCAGCCTGCGCCGCCGGCGCCCTGGATTTCCGGAAGGGATGGATCCAGGATGCGCCTCTTGTCCGGAGGTGAGGTCAAGCTTCCCGATCACGTCGGTTCAGACAAACTCGTCGCATTCGATGTGAACCCATTCTATATGGACGAGGCGGAAGTAACGAACTTCCAGTTCGTTGAGTTCCTCAATCAGGTCCTCTCCAAGCTCGAGGTAAAAGACAACATAGTCCGAAGTGAGGGGCAGTCGTGGTATGTGCTCGGCCCTGTCTTCACGGGGTTCGAGCCCATCGTGTACCGCAACGGCCGCTTTATGCTGAACAACCCCGCGCTCGCGGCCTATCCGGTAGTCAAGGTAACTGCCTACGGGGCCGCGGCTTATGCGCGGTACTATGGTAAACGCCTTCCAACCGAAGCAGAGTGGCTCTTCGCAGCAACACGAAAAGGAGATGGAAGCAGGGGTCTCAGGGATTCAACCTCCTTCGACACGGGAGGTGTCGATTACGCGCGCAGAGACGTGGATTTGGGGTTCCAAGCTCTGGGAGGAGTTGAATTCGCTATGCATGGTGATGGTCATCATTTGACTGCGCCCTCTCCTGCTCCTCCTGCTCGACGGAGAGAAAAGGCGCCGCCTCCCCGTGATACCAGTACCTCAGTTCCAAGCAGCGCGGCTCCAAGTATCCAGCTCCCAAGCGCTGAAATTCCCGGCATTGAGTCTTCAGGCGCCGCAGCTCGGGTTCCCCACCCGATTTCTCGCTTTGAGCCGAATCCGGACGGCATCCGGGGCCTGGAGCAAAACGTCAGCGAATGGGGCGTGCGCGCCGCGCCTGACCGGAACTCCCCGTCCTCGTTTGTGATTCTCGGCGGGTTTGCAGGCAGCGTCCTACATATGGCAGGATTTATGCCGGGTGTGGCGCAGGACCCTTCCATGGGCTTTGAAGATGTGGGATTTCGGTGCGTGCAGACTATTCAACCCGACAAACGCTAGAAGCGGCCGTTGGCGATTTTCCGGAGTCACTGCTCAAGCGGCTCGGTCACGACTCTCTTCGCACGAACACGTGTTGTATCCGAGAATAGAAGGCCCTCGTCATCTGGACCGATTCGGAGGGTCTACTCTCTTTTGTCCGCAATATACCACCCGAAACTGTTCCATATTTGATTGTCGCAAAGAACCGTGAACCCGCTCTGGGCAAGCGCAGCCTTGAATTCTTCGTGGTCATAGCGATCCTGCTGTGGATGCTTTAGCAGCGCTCGCCAAAGCGGATGCAAAATGAAACCCCGAAGCACTTCCTCTGCATAGAAACGGCCTCCAGGCTTAAGGACGCGAAAAATCTCTCCGACCGCCGCACGCCAGTCAGGAATATGATGGATAATGCCGAAATCGAAGACGCCGTCATAGGTTGCGTCTGACGCCTCGATCTTGGTCGCATCGCCCACCCAGAGATTCACTCTGTCCTTGAGGTTTCTCAATCGGCTGAAAGCGCGCTCGACCATCCTTGGATCGAGGTCAAACGCGTCCACAGTCTGAGCGCGGAATTGATGAAGAATGATTTCCACCCCCACTCCGCGACCGCAGCCGATCTCTAGGGCCCGTCCTCCGTTCATTGCGCCTCCCATTCTCATGAGGCGACGAGCCTCGAATCGCCGTTGGATGGCGGCGCGGAGAGGGTTATTCATTGCAACAAACTCGAAGGCGTTCAGCTTCATATGGCGCCCTTCAATTCCGCAGGACACAAAGGACTTGGAAACGTGTTTGCCTCACTTCGGCTGCCGGTTGACGTAAATATTGTGCGCGTTCACGATGAGCACGTTGTTGTCGGCTTTGGCGACAATGCCCCGTATGACTACTTCACTCATGGGCTGTAAGCCGTTCATGCCTTGCATGGGCGCCCTGAGCGGCGAGCCGTTTGCGTCCACCACCTGAACGGTCGCGAGATTCGCCAAGAGCCGCTCCCTGGGAATGGAACAGTAATCGCCGGGATTTCCGCATGTTGGGCCGCAAGAGGCTACTTGCATATCCGACAACACGAACATCGCATGTTTTTCCGCAAAGGGCTTGGCAAGCCCGCCGATGCGTCCTCGGAGCACGATGGGTTTGCCCTCTTGAGCGACCTTCCGAGCCGGGCCCACGTCGAGCGCATCAGGCGGCGCGGAAGCCACAAATAATCCCGGCGGCAGCACAGCCGCGGGGCTTCGAGTAGGCCCCGGAGTTTTGGCGCTCGCGTAAGTCGCGACGAGCCCGAGGCCAACCACTACAACCGCAGCGATCAGCGACATCCGAAAAGATCGACGATTTCTAGCGCTATCATTCATGATTCAAATCCTTTCGCATTATGCGGCTTTCAAAGCTTCCGTTATCGGCAGACGCAGACACCTCCATGCGGGTGGCGCCACGCCAATGGTTCCTATCGCGAAACCCGCCAAGACACCGACCAGAAGCACCCGGTCGTCC
Source organism: Deltaproteobacteria bacterium (assembly GCA_016875095.1). Classification (GTDB taxonomy): domain Bacteria; phylum Desulfobacterota; class Desulfomonilia; order Desulfomonilales; family Desulfomonilaceae; genus VGSG01. The sequence goes on along the minus strand of VGSG01000069.1, from coordinate 6,998 downwards.
ACAATGAGCTGAAACACCCCCATCGAAAATCTGACCGCATGGCCGTTGATGAACACAATGCCTACAACGGACCCAATGAGTGTTCCCGCAGCAGCGGTCAGGAGCGATTCCTGCAAAAGGCTGACAAGGATTGCGACCCGCGAATATCCCACGGCCTGGAGCGTCCCGAATTCGCGCGCACGAGCCGCGAACGCCGCGTACATAGTGTTCAGGCCGCCCAACAGTCCCGCAAGCGCAACCAGCAGCGCCGTGGTCCAGATCAAGGTATGCGCGGGCCGATAGAACCTCATGATTGAGGAGTAATAATCCAACTCTTGAATCACCGTCAGTCCCAAGTCGAGGCGCTGTTTGGTGAAGGCATCCACATCCGCGAAGTCTCCGTCACCCAGGGTAAGGACCACACACGAAAACGTGTCTCTTCTCGTGGCCACCTGGAGATCCGTGACCGGGACCCAAATTTCCCCATCCATCACCGCGCCTTGAGCCTGAAACCGGCCCACGATTCGCCAGGCGCGATTGCTGAACCACAGGCTCTTGCCAACGCTCACGCGCTCTTGAGGGACTCTCATCATATCAGCGGCCATAGCGCCTACCATGACTTCATCCTTACCCGGTTCAGGGACACGCCCCTCGACAATATGGACTCGAGGGTAGACGAGGAACGCAGCCGGCGTGACGCCGCGCAGCATCGCGCGCCATTCTTCACCGCTCTGTCGGTCGGCCCGCACAAAAATCGCAACGTGAACTTCCGGTGAGACAAACGGAACGGTGAACTGTGTCTTGATCCCAGATAAGCCCGCAGCTACCACCCCTGGCACACTGCTCGGAATCTGACTCCGTTCCACGCTTTCTTCGCTCCCCGTGGCTAAGAGGATGACGTTTGACGCGTTTCCGCCAACCGTGAGCGATCTCTCCATGCCCCGGACAAAGGCGGCAGCGGCAAGAACCAAGCTCACAACCAGGGCTCCCGCAGAGATAATCAACACGAGCCGCTTCGGCGATCGGCCCAGATTCCGCACACTGTAGTCAAACGGAAGCAATCGCATCAGATATCCCGTCCCGCCTCCTATAACCCGCCTGCCCTTCTAGCCTCTCGGAAGGCGACAAGTCCCTTGCGAAGACCGTCGGCTGATTCGTCGGCAGCCTACGCTCGCCAGATGGCGTTTCTTGAAGAGTGAGAAGAAGATTTTCTTTGTAATCAAAGAAGTTTCTTCCCGTCACTCCTCAAAATGCAAATCTGTCATGCCGCTCTGAAGCATGCGGCGATATCGCGGCGTGAGGCTTGCCACGCGGGCACGAGTCCCGCGACCGCGCCGGTCAGGAGCGATAGAGCCAAACCCAAGCCTACGGTCCCCACACTCGCGGAGGCGTGGATACTGAGCCCTTCCACTGAGAAGCTGAGATTTGCCCACGAGGTAACGGCCGCAGCGACAACCAGCCCTATGAGCGCTCCGGAAACACTGAGCGTCAGGCTTTCTCCCACGATCAGCTTCACGATCAGCCCTTCGCTGTATCCTAATGTCTGCATGATCGCGTGATCGCGAACTCGATCCTGAACGGACAAGACAATTGCGTTAAACACCAGAGTGAACACACCCGCAACGCAGGCCCAGCCAAGCCAGCGAGCAAATCCCACGATCTCGACGATATCGGACGCGGCCCTGGCCACAAAGGTCTTTTCAGGCCGCGTGGCCGTGGGTTCGGCAGCGTCGCGAAACTCGGCGTCAATCGCCTTGGCCACACGACCCATCTGATCGGGGTCCGCGACCGTCACGTCGAACTGGGTCACAATCCCGACCTTGTTGTCCGAAGCTCGTTGCACAAAATCGAGGCGCCCGTAAGCAGCGGCCTGATCCTGCGCTTCAGGTGAATGAAATATCCCCGCGACGTAAACGGTGAGGCCGGCCAAATCCACTCGATCGCCCACCTTCAACCCGCGACGCGCAGCGAGCCGGTTACCGAGAAGAGCCGCGTCACTGCGGCGTTTCCAGTCCTCCACGGAGCCGCTGACAAAAGTCATATGACTGAAGGCGCCTTTCTCAACAGCATCAACCGGAACCCCTCGAAACGTCACCACGTCAAGACTGGTGCGGCAATTGTTCACCACCACTTTCACCGGAACCACGGTTTTCACGCCCTCAACCGCAGCGATGCGGCTTGCGTAATCTTGCGGGAGATTGCTTGAATAAGGGCAATAACGATCCTGGCGATATACCACCAATCGGGTGTCTCGTGACGTGGCCTGTGTTGCCTCGTTCACACCCTGGCACACGGCCTGAACCGAATAGAAGAGGAACATGGCCGTCGCCACTCCGCCGACGGTTAACAGGCTCCGACCACGATATCGAGCAACGCACTTCACAACCAAAGGCGCGAAGCGAAGAATCTTCACAGCTAAACTCCTCTCGATCGATCAACGATGGACCGCCGAAGACGGCTCCCGCGCCGATTCCACCTCGAGCAATTTACCCTTGTCCAGGTGTAGGGTTCGCTGAGCATACTTGGTGGTTTTGGAATCGTGCGTGACCATGATGAGCGTCCGTCCGAGATCCCGGTTGATTGCGCGCAGCAAGGTCAGGATCTCCGCGGCCGCGGCCCGATCGAGATCGCCTGTAGGCTCATCCGCCACAATGATCTTCGGATCGGATACAATAGCTCGGGCGATTGCCACCCGCTGTTCCTGCCCTCCGCTCAATTGCCGCGGGTAGTGGTCATGACGATCGGCGATGCCGACCAGTTCAAGCGCGGCCGCAACCTTCCCGTGCCGCTCCGCGGCGGTAAGGTCGTGCAGGAGCAGGGGCAACTCAACGTTTTCGTACGCCGTCAGCACCGGAATAAGATTGTAAAGTTGGAAAATGTAGCCGACATTCTCCGCTCGCCAGTGGGCTAGTTGCGCATGTGAGAGCCGATCGAGCCGAATTCCGTTTATCGTGAGCGTCCCGGATGTGGGCGTGTCAATGCCCGCAACAAGGTTGAGCAACGTGGTCTTGCCACTGCCTGACGGCCCCATCAGCGCCGTGAACGAGCCTTCCTCGACATCCAGATCGAGACTGCTCAAAGGCGTGATCGTGGAGGACCCTTTTTGATAGGATCGAGTCAATTTTCGGCATTCAATGAGCGCCATCATGATCTCCGGAAATGTGTAATTCAGTCTGAGACTATTCCCTCACCACTTTGACCTGCTTCCCTTCGGACAATTCGCCCGTCGAGCGAGTAATCACGAGATCGCCCGGGTGCAAGCCGTCAAGAACATCGACCCAGCCATCGGCTCGAATGAAGCCCAACTTGATCGATCGAGCCGCGGCCGTGCCGTGATTTCCATCAAAGCCCCGCACTACCCATGCCATAGGATTTACGCCACCTCCCCGCAACGCGGCCTCGGGCGCAAACAGCCGCTGCCCTGCCTCATCGGAAGCTGATTCAGCCTTGGCCAGGAATCGCACGCGTGCCAACATCTCAGGCCGGAGCTGACGATCAGGCTCCGAGAGAGAGACTTTCACCTCAAGCGTATTCTTTTGAATATTGGCTTCGTGGAGCACTCGGGTAACGGCGCCGATGAACGTCCGATCGGGCGAAACTTCCACGATTACTTGCGCCTGCTGACCAGCTCCGATTTTGGCCGCGTCTGCCAGAGGCACATCCACCCTGACTTGTAGCCGCGCCGGGTCGTACAAACTGAAGACTCGAGCGGAACCGGGATTGTCGGAGAGAACCACCACCTTCGACCCGGGCTCTGTAAGTCTGGCCATGATAACCCCGTCCATCGGCGAGCGGATCGACATCCTTTCCAGCCTGAGTTTGGCTTCCGCAAGGGCTGTCCCGGCTTGATTCACAAGTGCTTCTTCCTGGAGGACCGCGGCATGCGCACGATCCAGCTTGCGCCGTTCTTCGACGCGCAGCTCCATATGCTCTCTCGCAGCTCGGAGATCGGCTTGGCGCTTGGCGATGAGCTCCTTCAAAGCCGCGTGACGCATGCGAGTGGCTTCAAGCTTCGCTTTCTGCGACAGAAACTCCGACCGGAACCGGATCATTTCCGAGTCCGAGATGGCGCCTGAGCCGTGCAGTCCGACCCTTCTCTCGTAGTCGCTCCGGGCGTGCTCCAGTTTGGACTCGTCCAGGGCTATCTCTGCAACGAGCTGCTCTAGGGTCGCCTGAGCTTCCGCGAGCTGAGCCGCGGACACATCAACCGCTCGCCTGCGTTCCACAGGGTTTTCCCAGTCGGTTTTGGCCGCGGCAAGTTCGGCCCGCATAGCGCTGAGCGAGGCCTCTTGTTCTCTGATCTTGGCCTTCGCGCGCTCCACAGCCAGGCGGGCATCATCGTCCACCAAACGCGCCACCACCTGGCCGGCTGTCACGGGTTGGCCTTCCAGCACAAGAAGCTCTTGAACCACGCCGTCAGCCAGGGCAGTCACGTACGATTTGTATGGGTCAGCCTCAATCCATCCCGCGGCTTGAACGGTCACCGCCCCGGTGATGGGCCCCTGGACGCGTTTCAGCACAACCGGAGCCGCGTGTACTACCATGGACGGAACTAACTCGCGGTACAGCGTGGCGCCAAAGAGCGCCAAGAATCCCACAAGAATCGAAGCAGGCACGAACAGCCGCGTCTTCCAGTTGTAACGAGGACGAGGAACCGCCGGCGCCGTCTCAACTGACGGGCTCTTCCTTGCCAGCGCCGTGAGGTCGGGATATGTATTCTGTGCCACGGCGTTATCCGCCTCTTAGTCGAAGCGCCTCGGGATGAACCCGGCATCTTAGCCTGACGAATCTTTTCCGAGGCTATTCCGGGCCATTGCCGTGTCCGGCTCACGAGACCGGTCACGGAAGTAACGGCTCTATCGGATACTACGGTCACGGGATGTCCAACAGCCGTGTTACGCTTGCGGGGGACGGAGAAGAGAAGAGAAGAAATCGGATGATGGAAGGGATAGATTCACCATATGCATAGACGCGCATTCAAGCAATCGGAACGAGTACCCGGCTCCTGCCGCCGCGAAGGTCAGGGTCTGGAAAACCTTGCAGCAGTTGCTCTCACAGCAGCCCCGAGAATTGAGAGGACCGGGAAGATCTCCGGATTCGGAGGCCGCGCTCACAACAAGGGCTTTTTCTTGGTCGGAAACCGCGCCGCAACAGGCCTTACCCGTTTCGCACAAGAGCATACCCTCGGTGGCCTCAGGCTTTGTGGGCGAGCAACACGAAGGTCTGACCACCGCGTGGCTGTGGGCCATGGAAACGCAACCCACAAGCAGCAGACAGAGAAGCCGGAACAAACCGCGATGCTTCATGCATTAATCCTCACACGAAGAAAGGTATGGAACTTTATTGATTTTGTCAAGAAAATCTCGGTCCCTCCCATTGTTACGGCGCGCATACGCCGCAGTCCATATGGAGCGCGTCCACATGAGATGCCCCGGTCGGGTTTACGTAGGGTGAGTCATTGCGCAACGATGCGCTCGTGCCTCCTATCTCCGAGGCGAAGCCGCGGAGCGCCGGCGTAAGCCGACGGCTTTCATGATTCGTTGTAGCTCTCTAGCTATGACAGTTGGTATAAATGTCCTGATGGAGGTTCACTTCTGCAAAGGCTCGATTCTGAAACCTGACGGCCGCAGGCTGGAATGCGAGTGGGCGGTCACGCGGTTCGGCATCTTAGCCCTGTCGGACCGTGGGGCTCATGAACTTGAAATACTCCCTGCGGCATCAGTGGTTTCTTCCGAGATCATTGCCTCAGTGGATTTGGAAGGGCTCGATGAAGGAGCGCTGCGGTTCGTTGTCCGGAGTATTCTCAAGAGAAAGCATCTGAGCAAGCCTGGGGTGAAAGGAAAGGGGGACGCAGTGCTTTTCGTGCTGGTGAACGAGGCCCTGCACGACCTGGCGAAGGCCAATGAGGAGGAAATGGTTTGAGAAGCCTGCCTCTCGTGGCGATCGTGAGCGTTTCGGCCAAACGTGTCCGGTTCCGCCCCGCGCGCCCGCTTTCACGGTTGCGACCACCTCCGTGCCGGGTTTCCCCTTGACAGTGGGGGTTACGGTCATTATCCTGGAGCGGAAAGATGCTGAAGCCGTTTGGCGTGAGGATGCTTTTGATCCGTTTCGGGCGGGTAGCTCAGCGGGAGAGCACCGGCCTTACAAGCCGGGGGTCACAGGTTCAAATCCTGTTCCGCCTACCATTCAGGGGAATCTGGATGGCGTTACGCCGCATCGCGGGGGCGTAGTTCAGTTTGGTTAGAACGCCGGCCTGTCACGCCGGAGGTCGCGAGTTCGAGTCTCGTCGCTCCCGCCACATAACAGCCTGATATCACAGGGAAGCCAAGGGGTTAGGCTTCCCTGTTTTTCGTTGTTGATGGGATCCAGAGCCCTAAAAGGATTTCTTCGCTCACGCAATACGGCTCCACATGCTCCTAAGCGGCAAGAGGAACAGCTCGATGACGTGATAATCTTGGGTGTCGGCCGCAGAGAGCAGTGTTTTTCAGCCATAATCCTGGACTGAGGCAATTCCTCAATGGGACTGAGATGACTGACTTAGCAATAAGTCTTCCCGAAGAGACAGTGGCCACGCTAAGAGAAAAGGCTTTGGCATACGGTGTCCGTGCGGAAGATCTCATGCGAGCGGGCATCGACCGCCTGCTTGCAAGTCCGGAAGAGGATTTCGAGGAAGCTGTAGATTATGTCCTCGAGAGGAATGAGGAGCTTTACCGAAGGCTGGCTTGATGCGTTTCTTGACGCTGGAGGAAGCGCTCCGAATTCACCAGCGCGTCATAGAGCAAACCGGTGGCGCACGTCGCGTGAGCGGACTCAAGCCTTCTTCTCCTTGACAGCAAAACATGCATGGGGCATTTTGAGAAAAGATCGGGTTGCATACTCTGCTTCGGGCTTGTGCTCGACGTCAACTACATTTGTGCAGTGACGACAATTACACTTGTGCATGGTGATGGTTGATATCCAGGTCAGGTATTGTTGACCTGGGGCGGTTACCTAAACCTCCTTGGAGACTTTTTTCTCTT
>VGSG01000068.1 GCA_016875095.1 Deltaproteobacteria bacterium | reverse complement strand
CTGCAGAGCTATCTTGCGGCTTGTTTCATCCTACTTCACTCCGATTCATCGGTCAAGGCCCAACATGGCGCGGAATGCATCGTCTCGTTGCACGCGCATCCGGTGTGCCTCCAAACCGATTACAACCACAACTGTGCGCGCTATAGTCCCCTGCATTGACGTTAGCGCTTAAGCGAAATGGGGGATGGCGCTTCTGAGAGAAGCGGGGTTGCCCTGGAAGCGGTTGAATCGTCGAGCCAACGCTTCCCTGAGATCCTGCAGCCTTGAAAAGAACTTGTTGTGGGTGATGGCTCCCTTCGTTTTCCTCCAAACGTATTCCGCGGCATTGAGCTTGGGTGAATAAGCAGGCGGGAAATGAAGCTCGATGAGATCCTCCTTGCCCTTGAGCCACTCATGGACTTCCGGTGATTTGTGATACGGAGCGTTGTCGGTGATCAGGTGGATCTTGGTCCCCCGGTAATATCGGACGAGCTGGTCCAGGAACTCGATGAAGGTCTCGGCGTTGAACACCTTCACGAACCGGGAATGCCATTGGGGCTTGGTACCGATTCGGACTGCGCCCATCACTTTTATGCTTCTGCGAACAGGAGGGCTTCAAACTTGGATTCCGATGCCCACAGGCGCCCATGTCCTGATGACCGTTCCGGCCTGCTGAAACACCGCTTCGTCCTGATACAGGGTTACGCCTTGCTCCCTTTCAGTTTTTTTTAATGGCCGGGAGTTTCTGGAGTCTCCATGTCCGCTGTGCTTTTTCATCGGCTTTCGATGAGCTCCTTGCTGGACGCTGCACAGACAAGCCCAGGCGATGAAGGATTTTGCCCGCGTGATCAGGATGGTATGAAACCCCGAATAGGTCTCTTACCAGCTTGACGATAATCGGAGTAGTCCAGACACCGGTGTCCAGACCCGCTTGCTGAGGCCCTGCTGCAATGATGCGCGTCAGTTCCGCCCTTTGTTCCTCGGTCAGTCTGGATTCTGACCCCTTGAAAGGCCCCTTGGTCAGTCCGGGGATTCCCTTGAGACGGTACCGGTGAATCCAGCACTGCAGTGTTCTCCGCCCCACGCCGAGAATTTGTGCAACGTCGGTCTCTTTGTTGCCCCGACTGACCAGCAACAGAGCCTGAATCCTCAGGCACTTGTCCAGGTCGCCTTGAAAGCGTCCATCTTGGAATTCCGAGGCGAAATTCCCCTCCTCTTCCTCCGAAATCCTCAGTCCTGGTCTAGGCATTGCTCTTCCTCCCAACAGGCAGGTTTCAGAGCTCAAATACCAAAACCCAGGTCACATGTCGCGTCTTTTCTCCATCATCCCCGAAACAAAATGTTAACCACTTTGGCGCGTACGTCAATGCAGGGGACTATAGCTTCTGAATTGCTTCCTGAAAATCCTAGTGTTGGACAGCGGGCGCGTGTGGATCGCCGGCCCGCGTGGGCGGACCGTAAATAAGTTTGAAAACCACATCCCGATCTATGCGTCGCCCGCCAATGAAAGTGTCTCCATCCTCATAGACGCCCTTTTCGCTCAATACTATTCCGACTGGCTTCTCTATGTGGTCCGAGGTGGGCATGAGGGTAAACTCGTATTTCTTTCCTCCAGAGTCCGCGATCGGATCAAAGAGGATATCCACGAAGGCCCCGTCCGAGAATTTCTTGGCATCAAGTTCAACCTCCCGAACGATCTCTCGCGAATTGTCTCTCTTGAGTATGAATCGATACGGGGTTGTAATCGTATCCCTGGGTTCGCCAAAAGTAATCATGAAGATCGACACGCCTCGAAGATGGTCAAGAGAACTCGAGAACGTTTGGCGGATCCCGCGTTCGTCCGACAATCTTACCTTGAGTTCAGGATTCGCCCCTGGAATCAAATCGAAAAATCGCATGTGCCAGATACCCTGATCCGGCCCGTAGTACCTTTGGACGACTGTTGTCAATGTGGCAGGAATGCTCAGTACCAGGCATGTGATCACGACCGCAGGAACCCAAGAGCTTAGCCGCTGCTTGACTCGACGGTTGCACAAGATCAGGAAAAATGCCGGGCCAAGAGGAATGAGGTACCTTCCTTGAAAGCCGGCGATATAGCTTAAATCCCGGGCCGTGTGAACCAAATACAACGCCGTTTGTGCCGAGACATATACCAGGAGAGTTATGCACCCTGCGAGAATCCTCTGCCACAGGTGAATTCGGACCTCAGTACGGTAGAGAATCGCGGCGCCCAGAAGCGCAGCCACGTACACCATGCTCACCTCACGAGGCAGAGATGTATCCAGCCATCCCAAGCGACCAATGAATTGATACAGGTAAGATCTTGAACAGTGCAGAGTTGTCCCGACGAGCAATTGTACGTATCCACCCGGATCAGTGCAGATATCCCAAAATGAGCTCGTGAGCGTTCCGCCGGCGAAATCGCCGCAGGATTCCTCCATTATTGAAAGGAAATTGTGCCATATGAGAGCCATCCACACTGTAGAGGCGATCAGGGCAGGAAGAACAATTATAGCGATGTACTTCACGTGTAGTGCAGGAGTTCTACTCTTGCTCGCGGGGATCAAGAACGACAGTGCCGCCAAGGGGGCATATGCGCTGAACTTGCTTGACGATACCGCCGTACAGAGAATGGCCGGCAACAGGATCGTTTTCAGGGACAGCTTCTTATCATGCGAAAATGCAAGGTCAAAAATAGTGGCGGAGAAAAGAAATGTGGTGGAAGCAAGGACGGGGTCTGGGCTAAATGACGCGGCCAGAAAAACACTCATGGGCATTGTGCCGAGCAAACAGAAAACCCACTTGAGAACCGGAGTCTTCTTGATTGACCAGTGGACGAGTCCTATGAAGAAAGCCAACGTGATAATTCTCCCTAAGTAATAGAAAAGCAGAGGAGGAAGGCCCAGTAACCTCCCTAAGGCTAGAGCAACAGCCTGTGGGAGGTAACCGAGAGGGTTGTAAGTGGCCGCGTTGACCACCAGGAAGGTTCTATCGTCCGGATTGAGATTTATCCCCAAGGCTTCCCAGATATGCCCTGGTCGCACCTTTTGTGCGGGATTGCGTGGCAAATCCCGGCTTGTCACTTGATAAAGATATCCGAGACTTCTTGGGAGATACTCCCCCCGTGGATGCCCTCCCAACAGGATTCCTTCAGAGAGCTGATATGCCCTCATGAAATGGTGCTGCTCGTCAGGAGCTTGAAAAGGCGGCACACATACCAGCAAGAGGAGCCCAAACAGCAACCCAAAGAAAACAAAGACCTGCTCTGGCCGAGGAGCTGTAATGCATCCGATGAGCCTATTCGAGGCACCGCGTGGTATCTTTCTCATGTTATGGGGAGGGCGGGGCGGCATGGATCGAGAGATCCTGGAGTGAATATTCCAATACAAGAACCGCATGCGCTACATAAGCTAGAGAGGCCTCATATTGTCTAATGCGGTCTGTTGTGCCGGCTGATGGTCCAAATGGGACCGAATGATGAAGAGGCCCCGACAACCTTGCGCGGTATACGAGGTATTCCTTAGAGCCGACCCCCTACAGCAAAAGGCAAGGGTCCCTTGATAGTGGAATAGAATCCAGCCTGAAGCTTTGCACTCATGGTCACCAACCTGGGTGGGGTCATCACCTCCAGTTTCTTTATGAGTTCCAACCCCGATTCATCATGTGGTCGTGTCTCACAGTTGTTGTGCGGTACGATCACGAGATCACCCTTCTTCACAACCGATCGCTTGAAATCCAGCGCATGCCCTCCGAGCAATTCCGTATACCATTGGAATCTCCAGTAACCGTGAAATCACAATGTATTTCCCGGAGCCACCCAAACGTTCTCGTATTCCTGACGAACTTGTCGTGCAGAGCCCTTTCTGGCTCTCTTCCCAACCAGAATCGGCGTAAGTAACTGCGGTGGCTCGAATTGCTGCCGGTATGAGAGGTACCCACAACGTCGCAGTACAGCCGGCCCTTAGTTGCATCGGCCAACCTGCTCACGAATTCCTGGGTAAGACCCGAAGCACCAATGTTTAGTTCGGCCTAGAAACCCACGGGCTCTGCACGTGGATACATACCCTGGAAATCGCGAAACGGATTTACAATAACTCGGGAGACGTGTACGAAGCTGTGGTGAAATATGTCATCGAGAACGTACCTCAGTCCGAAAAAATATACGTAGGACGGCGGCATCATGGGTGCGCTGACGGTGGAGACCTTATATTCTACTTCTTGGCCAGCCCGACCGCTGCCACTCGGAATCATGTCTTGCAAGCGCGACTCACTGCTACCGCACCTGTCCAGAGGCAGATGATCCGGGACCTAAACTCGCACCGGGTGCGATATGTGGTTCTGAGCGATGGTCACGGTGGGATCGGGACACCGCGCGCTTCCGGCGAGGGCGGAAGGCTTCTTGACCACTTCATACAAAAGGAATTCGAACAGGTCCTGCGCTTTCACAACTACACCATCTGGAAAAGGAAACAGAGATGAATTTGGGAATGTCGTTCGGTCAAAATGATTTCTGTTGAGGTTCATTTTCGGCCACTATCGGGAGGCGTCGTGGAGAACTCTCTTTTCTTCAACCCGTAAGCATTGTAGACTGCTGATATTGATTCGAGTGTAGAAGGCACCGTCTCCATGCACCAAACCTTGTTCGGCCCCATGAATCAATCCCTCAGGATCTGGATCCCACTCCTCGTATATGTCTGTGTGGAGCTTGCGGCCATTCTGAATCACGAAATGTGGCGGGATGAGCTCCAGCACTGGCTGATAACACGAGACAGCACTGGATTGATGGGTCTCCTGGGCACTCTCGGCCAGGAAGGCCATCCCGCGGTTTGGCACTTGATCCTGTTCGGTATCGGCCGATTCACGCATAGTCCACTCGCAATGCAGTTAGTTCACCTTGGCATTGCTGCGTGCTCGGCGTTCTGTTTTCTTAGATATGCCCCATTCCCGTATTTGTACAGGCTCTTGTTCTGTTTTGGCTACTTCATGTCGTACGAGTACGCGGTGATCAGCAGAGCTTATGGGTTGGGCACGCTTTGTTGCTGGTTGTTTTGCTCTTCCTACCCGCTCAGATATCGGTCCCTTGTCCGTCTCTCCATTCTCCTGGCTGTTCTGGCTAATAGCAGCGTGTATGGAACTATTCTCGCGCTGATCTGCTTGTCGGTCTTCTTGGTCGATGGGATGTTTCTTCACCGAGACAAGCTCCTACGCGTACCTCGTCTCCGGATTGTATGCAGCGCCTGCATACTTTTCGCGGGGCTGGCGTTTGCCCTGCGCTCGATGGTTCCGGACGTGGATCCGGTCCCCTGGCATCTTTCCTTCAGTATCGATCGCGTGGGTATCGCGCTCAGTGGCCTCTGGAAAGCCTATTTTCCTGTGCCTGACCTTTCTCCCATCGAATTCTGGAACAGCAACATCGTGCATCATCAGGCGCTGCGGGGGATCTTCGGTGGAGCGCTCCTCATGCTCGGTTGTCTATACTTCGCGCGCAAGCCTACAGTTCTCTTCGCATATGCGGCCGGTTCGTGCGCGCTTCTCCTGTTCTCGTACACTGTGTATGTGGGTTATCTGCGGCACCACGGTCATTTGTTCATACTGGCGACCATGTGTCTGTGGCTGTCGACTTACTATCCGCCTGTTCAGGTTTCCAGTCGAGTTCTTGGGCGCGTCCTCGACTGTTCGGCGTCCGTCGGCAAAGTCATTATTGGCGCAATTCTTGTCGGTCAGGTATTCGCAGGCATTTACGCTCTGGCAATGGAATTCAAATATGATTTCTCCGCAGCCAAGCGGGCGACAGAGCTTGTGAAGACGCAAGCCGCCAAAGGCGACGTCATTGCCGTCCTCCCCAACTATTTCCATTCCGCCCCGGGGTACCTCTCCGAGCCGGTCTACTTTCCTATCGCAAACAGAATAGGAACCTTTGGGATCTATGACGACCGATTCTATTCCGAGGCTGATTGCAACAGCCTTGTACACAGGCTCAATAAGGAGATGCGCCGGCGAGGCGCAAAGAACTTGTGGCTGATCTCTAATGAACCTTTCAGGTGTCAGACGTCATCACTATCGATTCAGCGGATCGCAGCGTTCGAACGCACGATCGAGAAGAAGGAAAGGGCATACGTTTACCAATTAACCCTGCCCTGACCACGGCTCGCGTGATGGTCACGGTGACGAAGCTTCATGCGTCCAACCTGCTTTCCTCGACCGCAAAGCCTGCTCGCAATGCCATAAGGATCGTAGCCCCCAGTGCGCAGGGTATAAACACGGAGGCTGCGATGAGGACACGACCTGCCGGAGCTACCACGGCAGTCGCCAGAAGGATCTTGGAAAAAAAGAAGAGCCCCGCCAAGCATACGAGCGCGCCGAGCTGTTGCATGACGGCGAGTCCCGACCGCTCAGGCCCTTTGGAACGCAGGTTTATCCGTTGTCCCCATGTGATCCGGAAGAGGAAGATCCCGAAAAGGATTAACAGCAGCGCCGTAATGAGCCCTTCGGCATAGAGACTGAAACTAACAGAGTAGAAAAATGCCTTGGTATAGTAGAGCGCGTGAATGCCCGGCCTTGCGCAAAATGTGGCCCACGCTAGACGTTGAGCCCACCTGTCCACTTCGGCCTGATCGTCCGGGCTGCCCCCGAATGAGGGGCGACCGGGACTCCCCCCAGATTTCCCCCGCCGCAACTCCACCGCCCGAATGGTGTCGCAGACCAGTTGTTGGTGAGCCATGTAGTAGTCCATGAATTGCGGCATGGGAAACATGGACATCCCATCCGGCACGCCGAGCCCCTCCCGCTCTCTGGCTTCCAGCACTGCCTTGGCCAGTGGCCTCAACTCGGGGTCAAAACGTTCGATCATCGCTTTCGTGAGGAATTGTGTGGTTATTCCCACCTGTTCGACCCCAGCAAAAGACACGAGACCAAAATGGCCCACTGTTGCGTGCCTCAACCCACAGAAAGCCAGAAGAGGCAAGAAGGTCGTGAGAACCGTCGCCGTGACTGCTCTTCGAATTGGTCTTCTTTCATGAGTCTTCGATTGACGGATCTTCATCAGCACAAATGCCAACGCAGGGGCAAGTGGGACCAGGAAGACGTATGCAGGTCGGATCTGATAGGCCAAGAATACGAAGAGGGTAAGGCCGATCCATGCCATTACGCCGCCAAAGCTGGAGATGACAAAGAAGAGGCAGGAAACCGCCATCAACGCGAACGCGGCGGCCGGCAGATCAGCCATGACAAAAGAGCCGTAGTGCCACACAAGGCGTTCATAAAAAAGCGGACTAGTTGCAGCGAACGCCATCCATTCGGAAAAACCGTAAACCCGCAGCGCCTGGTAGAACAGCACGGCCGCGGAGAAAAAAAGCAGGATCTGAACGTACGGCAGCGCCGACAGGCCCGGCGAAATCGCCCTCACCGCTTTCAGAAACAGAGGGTAACCTATGGAGCGCATCTGACCAAGGGCCTCAGCCAGACTAGTCATCTGAAACCGGAGATAACCAACTGAATCAGGAGTCTGGTGAACCTCCGCGCGTCCCAGGGCGATCAGGAGCGCGAACACGATCACGGCCTGCACGAGTAGGCATAGGGAAGGTTGTGTCAAGATTCGTTTCACTGTCATTCCGCGGCTTTTCCGGAAGCTCTTCTCAAGACTTCATCGAATCGATCCGCGAGGACATCCCAGTTGGCATTCTTGCCCACCCACTCGCGTGCCGCCGCCCCGAGGGACTGTCTCCGCGAAGGATCTTGCAACAATTTGATCACACACTCAGGAATTTCGCGTCTAGAGCACACAACACAATGGACCCCGGAAGATACATCCAGGCCGGAGAAAGCCTCTTTGGTCCCAACGACAGGCAGTCCGCATGCCATAGCGTCGAGGACCTTGTTCTTCATGCCCGCTCCCGAAAGGATCGGCGCAACGTAAACCGTCGCGGAGGCAAGGCCTTCACGCAAATCGTCCACATAACCGGTCAGATTGAACCAGCTCCTGCCCCGCTGAAGCTCCTTCAGCCCAGAGCCCGCATCGCCTCCGACAATGCGCAGTTCGAATCCATCGCGGTTCAGCGTCTCCTGAAGTCGGCTGCCGAGTTCATTTGCAAGAAAGCTCACGCACTCAGCGTTGGGCGGAAACGCGAGCCGGCCGTGAAAAGCGATCACCGGTCGCTGAGATCGCTCACTTGCAGCTTCCAGAGGGCGAAGACTCACTGTGTCTACCCCATTGGGAATAACCGTAACAGCGGTCGAGTCCGGGAGGGCCGCGTGTTGCGCGTCACGCTCAGTAATAAAAACCACCTGGTCAAACTGCGGATAGACCGTTTGTTCGAACGCGCGGGACCGACCTGTCACCAGGCGATGGTAGGCCCTTTTCACCGGGTTGAGCGCGTGAATCGCCGCATCATGAGCTGCGAGGCTCAAGCTATCGCAGGCGTACAAGACCCGAGGCGGGCCGGTCACAGGCAAAATCATAGAAGCAAACCCGGCCCACCAGACCATGAGTAGGTCGGGTTTCCATGATGCAAGCGCCCGTTGAGCTGTCCGACGAAGTCGCGCGCCCACAACCCGCTCAAGGAACCCGATGTACGGCGGCAGGCTACTGAACGCACACTCTCGCGCGATGCTGGGCCACAAGACCAAGGGGTGGGCCACGATATCCGAGCCTTCATTCGGTATCCCCAGCGCGGCGAGCTTCTCCCCGGTGATCGTTCCTGCGGTTCCTTCGTTCGCCACCACGATGAACCGCGCGGCATGACGCGGAGTGAGGCGTTTCAGGAAATGGTAACAATTGACGTTTGCTCCTGAAAAAGGTGGACCCGGCCACACGGTCACGTGAAGGACCTTCACCGTCTAAACGGGCCTCGCCGGTTCTCGTGAAATCCTGTCTGGGTCAGGCGCCACCTTTTTTCCACGCGCAACAGGCCACTGCTCTGGCGTTGGCAGCCAAGTCTTCCGGGGGTTGTTTTGCAAGATCGGGCGACCATTCCGCATACAGGCAATCAGCGCACTCGTCCGGATTTGCCACTTCCCACCCGCTCAGGTGGTACCGGAAAAAGTAATTGTCTCTTTCCACAGGTTGGAATGCCTCTGAACATCTCTCCAAGAGCGCTGCGTCAAATTGCTGGAACCAGCCGGAGTCCTGATACTTCCCAAACGGGACGGAAAAAAGCAAGCAACCCCCGGGTTTGAGCACTCTGCGCAGCTCTAAGAGCGCAACCTCAAAATCGTTTCGGTTATGCTCCCGGTGAGTGGTGTCATGTGTAAAGACGGAAGCATCCATACCGACATGTTCCAGAGTCGAAAGGCAGACAACCTCGTCAAACCAGCAATCTCGGAACGGAAGATCCCGCAGATCCGAAAACTGATAGGAAATTCCGCGATCCCAATAAGATTGCCTTTCAGGCTTGAGCGTGACTATGGTCAGCTCTTTGTCCCGCCATAACTGCCCGCTCAGGATGTAGGCGTGGTTCATCGCGGAACCCGCGTCAAGATACCTGCGAGCAACCCTGGATGCTTTGCTGAAGAACCAGGGGTACTCCACGCAGCGCTCGTCCAGACCGCGGCCGTATCCCACGGGCAACGGACTCCGGGTTGCGAACCTGGATACCTGCTCGGCATCCGATAAGACCTGGGAAAGAAACTGTCTTCGGTATTGATCGTAGCCTGCGCTGTAAGGGATTCTACCCCCGCTGAGGTACTGCTCGATCAATTGAGCGTCGAGGGTCTCGTCTGCGTTCGACAAGGACGCAAGCGAAGAAAGACGCACCATCCGGAATCCAAAACCTTCCAGTGACCTGTAGAGTCGATCTCTAAGCGGAAGACCGCTTGCCGGAAGCCGCCGTATTTCAATTCCAAACCGTCGGAGGAACCTCTTTGCCGATTCTCTTACATAGAGGGTCGCAAATCCCATGGTGGCTAGCCCGCTCGCGGTTCATCTCCATAGGCCGTTTCCAACCCTGGAGTTTTCGAAGCAATCCCAAGCGCCCGATTCAGCGCGTCGTCCCATTGCGCCGCGACCCTCTCCAGACCGAACGTTTGCCTCACCTCGACCGCGCGAGCGCTCAAACGGGCAGCTTCCGCCTCATCGTCAAGGAGCCGCTCCATCGCGCCGGCGAGGGCGCGCACATCCAAAGGCGGAACCAGAAGCCCATCGATACCGTCGCGAATGATGTCCCGCGGTCCGGTGGGGCAGTCAAAGCTCACCACAGGCAGCCCGCACGCCATTGCCTCGCAAAGCGCTATCCCGAAACTCTCCACTTCGGAAGAAACCGCAAAGAGTTTGGCCTGTCGCAGGAGCGGCCAAGGGTCCCGAAGCGCCCCGGGCATGGTGACTCGCGACGACAAACCCAATCGATCTCTGAGATTCTCCAGCTCGCTGCGCCGCGGCCCGTCACCAACGATAATCAGGTGGCAGTCCCTATGGGCAGCCACCATCGCGAAAGCCGCAAGCAAGAGATCAAATCTCTTTTGCCGCACCAGCCGACCCATAGACGCGATGGTGTTTGCCGGCAAAGTCAGCGCTGTGTCGATTTGTTGGAAAGTCTCGGGCAGGTCCGGCGGCAGTGGATTGGGAATAACCGTTACCAGCTCTTGTATCCGTCTTCTAAACTGTCTTTTCATACGGTCGTTCGGCGCCACAACGGCGGCGGCAAGTGGGTAGAGCAACGATCTCAGCACGCCCCAGAGTATCCCGTGTTTCTGGCTCAAGACGTCTGATGCGTCCGTGTGTTCTGAAACGATTACAGGAAGATCAAGGCCCTGACAGGCCAAGATCGTTCTTACGCCATTCGTCTCGCCCACAGCGATGACGCATTCAGGTTTCGCGCCGGCTAAGGCCGTGCGCAATCGAGCAATTCTGCGAAGATTTCTCCAAACCGCTGAAATCAGCCCGGCATAGGGTTGAGCCATATCCATGGCCACGATATCGATCGCCGGATGGAGCCGGAAGAAGGGAGGCTTGGATCCGTCATCGTACGTAATAAACGTGATTTTCCCGCCGGAGTCGGCCCAATGATTGGCCAGCGAAGTAGCCACCCGAGCCGCGCCGCCTGCCGCAAGGCCGGCAATGACGACCGCCAGTTTCATTCAGCGGTATCTACCATGTGAAATCTTGCGCAACCACTGTCAAGGTCGCATAAGGTAGTAGGGACATTCCGCGCAGAAGCTCGGGGATCGTCGAGTGAATTCCCGTCTGAATTCCCTTGTCGATCGCGAACGCCACACCTCGGCAAATGGCGTCTTTAGCGCATTTCCGAGGTTGAATCGATCCTTGTCCATCATGTTGCAGCAGACCATCACGTACCCGTCCACCGTGACCGCAGGCCCCCACCACGGATAGATACAGACCTGCGGGCTTGGTTCAATAAATTCCGGAGCTTTGACACGCAGGTTCGAGCAGCGAGACGCGATTGCGGGAAGACGCTCCAGGAGCGCCTTCCGTTCAGGGAGAGGCGCCACGCCCTCGGGATTACCCATGTCAATGAAGTACTGCAAGGACACGTTGAGTTGTCCCAGGTCGTTCAATTGGGAGAGCAAGTCAGGTATCCGGTGGATGTTTTCCGATCTGATCACTGTCCGTGCTCCGATCCGCCCGGGATGACGGCCGGCCAAGCGCTGTAGGCACACGCTGAGTTTCTCGGTGGAGGTTCCGCCGCGTAGGGGATCGGCGAGTTCTTGGTCCAGGGTATCCACCGAGATATCCACACGAGTGAGGCCCGCCTCAAAAAGCTCATCGTAATACTCCGGCGCCCGCGCCATCCCGTTGCTCGTGAAACAGATGGAGCGGAACTTCCCCGTAGAGGCGGCTATTCGGATGAGTTCCGGCAGTTGGGGATGCATGGTCGGCTCCCCGATTCCACCGGAGGCGAACGTCTGGGCCTTGGGAAGGTCCTGCACGATCTTCTGATAGTCGCTGAGCGCCATGTGGCGGCTGTCCCAGTTCCCCTCGGCGCACTTGACGGTTCTGAGGCACCCCGGACACACAAGATTGCAGTGAGTGGTGACTTCCACAGCCACTTGCCATAGCGCGGGCACGCTCCACCTGCCATGCTGCAACAGGCGACGAATAACCCGATGCCCCGTTCGAGCCACCCCTCGCTCCCTTATGCTGTCTCTGAGGATACGGAGGATGGCGCTACTCACGGCTCATTCAACTCGGCCATCGGGAACGGGCCCGGTTCTTTATTATCCATCGTTTGACGAACTCATAGACGGGATTCCGCGGTTCCTGACCCGGCAAGCAGGTTGACCTCTATTTCTCCGTGGACGGTTGTTGACGCATGTGAGCCCGGAGCCGGACTACCCAGTCCGCAATGCCGACGCGCAAAGCCCGAGCAGCCAGCAAAGAACCGGCCGCTGAGCCAAGCCAGATTGCGCCGACCGTCACGAGGGTAAGTGGCCTGGGCAAATCCTCGGGCATTGCCTGCCCAAGAGCGAGAGCGACTACCAGAGCTGCCAAGGACGGCAGTCCCACATCGAGGGAGTACCATTGCCACTGCTGACCTTTGAGTAACATGCGGTGCATGACCTGGATGATAATGAGAAAACCGCCCACGTTGATCAGGACCCAGGCCGCGGCCGCGCCGGAAGCGCCGTGCCGTTCGGTCAGGAAGATTACAAGCGGGACAATAAACGCAAGGGAAACAGCGTTGGAAATGAGACTGAGGGAAACCCGGCCATAAGAAACCTGTAGGGCGTACGGGAGGAACATGACGCCGTTCAGCGCGGTCCCCATCGACAGAATACTGAGTATCAAAGCGGTCTGCTCGGATGTCACCGGATCGCCGGTCCATGCGAGAAGAATCTGCTTGGAAAAAAGCGCCAGCACGATCGCCGCTGGCACGATCGAAACGGTGACCAATTGACAACTGCGGTGGTACACTCCGGCGAGGGCCTTGTAATCACCCAGAGAGTGAAGTTCGGACAGTCGAGGAAACAGCGCAGCTTGTATGGGCGCCACCAATTTCAACAATGCCGCTGCAGTGACCGTGGCGAGGGAATAGTAGCCAAACATCTCCAAGGTCAACATTTTGCTCAGAATAACTTTGTCCGCCTGAGTGACAAGGAGGTACAAGATACTCGACCCGGACAGACCAAGCGTGAAGCGCCAGAGTCCCCGGAGGATCTCCGCCCTGAAGGTGGCCTTTAAGGACGCCGAGGGTAAAGCCCGCCACAGAACAAGTCCCGAGACGACGGACTGGAACAAATCCGTGACGATTTGCCACAAGAGGAATGCAATTATGGTCGGCGACACGAGCCACAAGATCAGAACAGCCCCCAGGCCCCGCGCGGTGGCCGCGGCGCCTGCAATCCAGTTGAGCAGAACCTGCCGCTGAAGTCCCCTCAGTCCGCCGGAGTACAGAGCGGAGGGCCAACGGCAGGCCAGAGCGACACCCATGACGACCACCGCTTCCTGAACTTGGATGCCGGAAAGCTTCTCCGACTTGATCCAGTGGCGCGCTATCCACGGGGCGGCGGCCGCAACTATGACCGCTATCCCGATCGCTGTGGCCCAAAAAATAACCTCGAGGGTCCGTAAGAGGTCTCGAAGATTCTGCTCCTTGCCGGGAGTCGCGACCAGTCGCGCGGTCTCACGCACCATGGTGGTGCTCAAGCCCAGATCCAGTATGGTGAAAAGCGCCATTAGCGACGCACAGAACCCCACCAAGCCGTAAGACTCGATTCCCATGAATTTGATGTACAGCGGCACAAACATGAAGCCCATCAGCGCAGTCCATAGCTGACCGCCGAAATTCGCGGCTATGTTTGCCCTGACCTTGGATGTGGCCTTGGGACCGCTCATGGTGTGACGAGTCTCAGAATGCTCCGCTACTTGATAACAGCCCACTCAATGCAGTGGACCCTTTCATGATGAGCCTGGAAAGGAGCTGAGTCCTGTGGATGCGTCGATTGAGAGGAGACTTGACGAAACTTCGGACCAAGCACTCCGCCGCCCGAAACCATTCGCGCTTGAGGATATAAACACCGCCGAGGATGCAGTATTCTCGAGAGATCAGATCCCTAATAAGGCGACTGTGCCGGTAATTCAGGTATTCATTGAAATAGTAATACTCTCGTATGGTGTCGAGGATCTGCATTTCGGAGTTCACTGACGACCACAAGCCGCCCTGATGATATCGATACGCCGACATATTCTCATCGAGCCGGCCTATGTTTCCATGCTTGGCCACCAGAACATGGATCGCCCAGTCACCTCTTAATAGCGTGAAGAACCAGTCAGGCAACCTGCGCAGCGCGTTCGCGCGAAACATCACCGACGCGGTAGGAATGAAATTGGTGATCAGGAGATCTTCTACCGTGGAGATCCGCTGCGCCTGAGAAGCGCCGGCGACCTGGGGAAGCGTTTTCCCCTGCTCATCCACAAATTGAGCGGGATGAAAGCAGCTTGCGCATTCGGCGTGAGTTTCCAGGAAGTCCACTTGTTTCCGGAGCTTGTACGGTGAGATCCAATAGTCGTCGCCTTCAAGCAGGGCGATGTACTGCCCGCGGCACTCCCAGAGCGTCTCGGCGAAGTTCGCCTTCCCGCCTTGCCCCAGGTTTGTCTCGTGTAGAACCAAGTGTATTTTCTCAGGGTATCGAGCCTCGTACCCGAGAAGAATCTCTCTTGTTCCATCGGTGGACTTGTCTTCTCCCACAACGATCTCGTAGGAAAAGTCGGTCTCTTGGTTGAGAGCGCTTTCCACAGCCTGACCGATGAACGCCTCATGATTATACGTGATCATAAGAACGCTCACTTTGGGCTTGTGCGCTCGTGTCTCAGTCATGGCCCGCTTCAGACTTTCTCTGTATGACATGTATTGGCGCTGAGTCGTGAGCGCACTTCCGCGGCATGACTCAGGGCGACCCGGATGATATCAGCTATGATCACGACTTGCTCGGTCCCCACCGCCTGCCCCGTCGGCAACGAAAGCACGCGGCGGCAGACCTTTTCTGTTATGGGCAGCAGGAGCCCGGCGTGAGGAAAGTACGACCGGTACGGCTCCATGCGATGGCAACCCGGGTAGAAATAACGCCGGGCCAGCACCCGTTCGGCATGGAGCACGAAAAGGAGTTCGTCACGATTGAGCCCCGCACGCTCTTCATCGATTTCAACGACCATGTACTGAAAATTTCGCGATTCATCGCGATCGTATGGTAACAGCCTGACGCCCGGGGTTTTGGCCAGTTCTCGTTCGTACTCCTCGAAATTGCGCTTGTTGGCGGCAATGAAGTCTCCCATGCTCTCCAGTGAGGTCAATCCCATAGCCGCGCTGGCTTCATCCATCTTTCCGTTGGTGCCGATGTAGATCACATTATCGTAGCCTTGGAACCCAAAATTCTTCATGAGCCTGATCTTCGCCGCTAGGCCGTCGTCGTCGGTAACCACCGCTCCACCCTCGAAGGTGTTCACACACTTGGTCGCGTGGAAGCTGAAGACTTCGCAATCCCCGAAACTTCCTATCATCTTGCCTAGATGGGAGCAGCCAAAAGCATGGGACGCGTCGAAGAGCAGTTTCAAGTTCCGGCGCCGTGCGATTTCAGACAGTTCTTCGATCCGACAGGGCGCCCCCCAGAGATGAACCCCGATAATGCCGGAAGTCCGGGGAGTTATCATTTCTTCCACACGAAGAGGGTCGATGCAGTGACCGTCCGGCTCTATGTCGCAGAACACAGGTGTTATCTCCTGCCACTGGAGGGCATGAGCCGTGGCCACAAACGTGAAGGACGGCAGGATCACTTCGCCGGTGAGACCCAGCGCCCGAATCGCGATCTCCAGGCCCACGGTGCCGTTGCACATGGCGATGCAGTGCCGCACGCCCAGGAACTCCGCGACGCGGTTCTCGAATTCATTGACATACACGCCTTGGTTGGTAAGCCATCGCCGGTCCAGAATGTTGTTCATGCGCTCCAGGAAACGCGACCGATCTCCGATATTGGGACGTCCCACATGGAGGTGTTCATCGAACGCGGGAGCGCCGCCCATCACGGCCAGGTCATGAACACGTCTTTTCATATCGGCTTTCGTTCAGAAGACACGATTCCGGGGGTCAGGACCTTGCTTTCCAAGTCCCACCCCACGTTACGGAAAAGAGCGCTCGGCGAAATCTCACCCATCGACAGTCGGGCTTACGGATTGGTGAGCACGGATGAAAGGACCGCGCTCACTCGATCTTGCTGCTCGTCGGTCATATGAGAGTAAAGCGGCAGAACGAGTGATTCTCGAGCGGCGGCAAGGGTGTTGAGTAAGCCGCCGACAATTCGATGCGGCATGTTCCGGAAGGCTGTCTGCATGTGCACCGGCGTCACGTAGTATCGTTTGGTCTGTATATTGTGAGCTGCAAGGGCCCGAGCCACACCGTCCCGGTCCGTAAGCGCATCGGGTCCGATTCGCAGGCTGAAGTAGTTCCCCGTGGAAGTTCGGTCTGAAGGCGTTTCCTGCACGCGACAACCCCGAAATCGGCTCACGGTTCCCCTATATCCGCGGATCAGCCGATGCCTCGCGGCGATCAAAGCGTCCGCGTCTCGCACACTTAGTAAGCCAACCGCGGCATGAAGCTCACTCATCCGAGCGGAAAGGCCGTTGTACAGCATATCTTCACCATCCGGGCCCTTCCCGTAGTCTCGCATTGCCTGGAGCTTCCCGGCCAACTCGGAATCGTTCGTGGTCACCATACCGCCTTCTATCGCGGTGACTACCTTGGTGGGGCTGAGCGAAAATACCTCACAACGCCCAAATACGCCCGCGCGACGGTCCTTGTATGTGGAGCCCAGTCCCTGAGCAGAATCGAATATCAGAGGTATCCCGTAGCGTTCAGAGATCTCGGTCAGGGCGTCATAATCAGGAGGAAGACCAAAGACCCCTGCAGGGTAAATAGCCACGGTTTTGGCACTGATCGCCTTGAGCGCCTCTTCGGGGTCAACTGTCATGGACCCCGCAAGGCAATCCACGTAAACCGGTGTTAAGCGGTTCCATATCAACGCCAGGACGGTTGCGGAGAATGTGAATGACGGAACAATCACTTCGCCGTCCCTCGGAAACAAGTGAGCGGCAAACGCCAGAATCAGCCCGGAAGTGCAATCGGACACCGCGACCGCATGTTTGGCGCCGGTGAACTTCTCAATCTCCTCTTCAAAAAGCCTTACAACTGCGCCGGTCGTCACCATACCCGCTTGGTACGACTCCGCGACAGTTGCTTGCACACGAGCAATATCCGGCAGAGTGGGCCGAGTGACGGGAATTAGCTCAGACGCGGAACCGTCCATGAGTTACGTTGCTCTACAGAGTTTGGCTTGCTTCTGATCCATGAATCTCAGGTTGAGACGCTTCCTTAAGAAACCGGAGCAAGTTCAGGTTATCTTTGTCGGTGAGAGGTCTTATGCCCATACACGCATATATGCTAATGGAGGCCCCCAATGCGCATTACCGTCCACGTTCCGGATACCCTTGGGCCAAAGTTGAAACAAGCCGCCCGCAACGAAGGCGTCTCCGTATCGGCTTTTGCTGCCAAGGCATTGGAAGAATATCTCAGGCGCACGCGAAAGAGAGTCGCGGGAAATCGTCTCCTCAAGGTGATTCGCCCCGGGTCGGTCCCGCCTGATACCTGGGAAGAGCTTGAACAGGTAAGGGCTGATGATCGGGCTTGACACAGGGTTCTTCATAGAACTCATCAACGGCGATGAAGAGGCGGTGAATCTCTGGAAATCAGGCATTGTGGACGAAACAGAATTCGCTACCCATCGTGCCTGTGTAGGCGCTGCGAATTACCGCACGCGGGCTGAAGAAGTTTGAATTTCCTTGAAGGTTTGCTGGCTTCGAGATTGATCGTTATTTGGGTGGATTATATTCGGGCACGATTTCCTGAACCATGCGTTGGAAATCCTCTGACGTGGCCGCCCAGGAGAGATCGGAAACAAGCGCATCAATCCGATTGACTATTTCACGTGACGGGCGCTCGTTTTGATCGAACACTTTGATCTTCCCGTGGCTTGTATTGCGACAGATTTCTCCAACACACGCTATCTCTTCGCACAGTTTCTCGCCCGGCCGCAAGCCGACGAATTGAATCGGGATTTCGTTCGGATCTCGCCCCAAAAGTTGTATCAATTGCTGGGCCATGTCCACGATCCTGATCGGCTCACCCATATCCAGGACCATCAGTTGGCCTGATTCACCCAGCGCGGTAGCCTGGAGCACCAGCGTAACAGCCTCAGGAATCGTCATGAAATACCGACGCACTTCCGGATGAGTCACAGTTACCGGGCCACCGTTGGCGATCTGCTCGATGAAGATCGGGACCACGCTCCCCTCCGACGCCAGCACGTTTCCAAATCGAACCGACATGAATTTTGTCTTACTCAGGCGGCCGTACGCTCCACAGTACATCTCGCAGATCCTCTTCGTCGCCCCCATTACGCTGGTGGGATTCACCGCTTTGTCCGTTGAAATCAATAGGAAGCGAGAGACTTCCGCTCGATCTGAAGCTCTGGCGAGCGACTGAATGCCGCCCACGTTATTCCGGAAGCATTCAAGAGGATTGCTTTCCTGCATCGGCACATGCTTGTACGCCGCGGCATGAAAGACCAGATCAGGCTTGAATCTCTGGAATTCGTAATCGAGACGCGCCTGATCACACACATCGCACAGGAGGGGTACGAGCGAAACCCTTGCTTCCCCTCGGCTTTGGGCTTGAAGGTGCCTATGGATATGGAACAGGCTGTTCTCCGACCGCTCGATCAGAACCAATCTCTTGGGTCCACGTTTGAGAACCTGCCGACACAGCTCGGAGCCAATGCTGCCACCCGCTCCGGTGACAACCACCACCTTGCCCCTGATGAGGCTCTCAACCTGCTCACTGTCTATCTGTATCTCATCTCTACCCAAGAGGTCCGTGATGTCGATGTCTCGCAATTGGGTAAGGGTTGATGAACCTTCTATCAATTCGTAGAGCGCGGGAAGTGTCTTGACCGAGATGTCCAAGCCCCTTAAGAGATCGTAAATCCGCTTCATCTCAGTCTTGTTCGCGGACGGTATGGCAATGATTGCTGTTTCGATTAGGTTTGCGACCACGTAAGACGGAACATCCTCCACCCCCCCCTCAACCCGCACACCGTGAACCGAAAGACCTCGCTTATCGCGGTCGTCGTCGAATATGGCCTTCACGTGCAGACCCGATCGAGGATTACGCGATATCTCCCTGATGATCATCTCGCCCGCGTCGCCCGCCCCGATCACCAGCGCGGCTCGACGGCGAGCGGCCCGAGACTGCTGCAGGTAAACCAGAGCATTCTCCCGGATCAGTCTCATGCCAAGCCTGGCTCCGCCAATGAGAACCAGGCTCAAGAAGAAGTCGATCAGTATCACGCCCTTGGGCACGATGAACAGGGTATCCAATGTGGAAAAGATGTACAGCCCCGCGCTGCCCAAGAAACAGTGGGCAAACAGCCCCGGGAGTTCACGAATCCCCACATACCGCCAGTTCGCGGAATGACCTCTGAGCAGATAGAACAGCAGAAGCTTAAATGAGGCCACATACGGCAACAGAAAGAAACGCTCCCCGGCAAAAGCCCTTGGGACTTGGAAGTCGAACCGGAACTCGTACGAAAGCCAAAAGCTCAACCCGGAAAACATCAGCACGGCGACGAACAGGAGGTGAGTAAACCTGATGTGCCTGAGCGGGGCTGTGAGTAAACCCGCAAGCCTTTCTAAGAACGGTTTCATGTTCTGAAGCATGGAGCGATCTATTCTTGACAAAACTACGAGACTTTCCCCTTCGGCTCCGCCCTTGCCGCGAATGGATAACTTCTGATTTTTCCTGATCTTATGAGGCCGTGTCGCACATCTCCGCTTTGCGATGCCCAACCGTGCCGTGCCCTGACCCTCTGGGCTCGGGAAGCGCTCTGTAGCGCGGCGCCGGCTCATTCCCCGGAATCGGAAAGCCAACTGCGGATGGGCCTCTGTAGCCTCATGCGACCATATTGGTCTAAGATGCTCCGGCTGCGGGCCATGCCGCGACCACGGCCCTCAGAGCCTCTTGGCGTATGACGTATTTTATCAATCAGTTGCTGTCTTGGCAAGGACTCCTGATCATCAGCCGCTCTTCCAGGCTGCGCGCGGAAGTGAGTCGGGTTGAATCTGCTTTCCAGCGAAGAGCGTGGTTCTTAGAGCCGGTTGTCCGCGGCCGCGACGTTGTTGGAGTCCGTTTTCCATGGCCCGTGGCAGCCGACTCGTAATCCGGTGTTCGAGCCCTACGTAAGAACGAATGGTTGACCTTTCCGAGATATGCTTGTATAAGGGCCCCTTCTTTCAGCGACCGGCTCAGGCGCACTTGGCATGGGCTTGGTTGCCGGATGAGATCGGGAAGTCCGCCGCTGCGCTTGGACTGACGGCGCAGGGAAGAGCGAGCAAAATGCACGGAGGAGTACTGTAGAAAGCGCAACCGGCTTTCTCCGCCCCAGACTGTCTCTTGCCCGTTGGTTTCGCCTCCGCGTAGCACAATGGTGTCACGCTGAGCTGGGGGGCTTGACTGCGGGGACGATCTGGTTTACTATTTTGGAAAACGGTTCGTCGGAGAACCCCATGGACGAAAGACAGATACAGAGATTGCGCCTGAAAGCTGAAGTATTCAAGGCAATGGGACATCCTCTTCGGTTGGGTGTGATCGAATTCCTCCATCAAGGCGAGCGGTGCGTCTGTGAAATCGTCGAGCACGTGGGGACCGGCATGCCCAATGTTTCCAAGCACCTGGCGATACTTAAGAAAGCCGGCATCGTTACGGACCGGCGAGACGGGCTCAAGATGATGTATCGGCTCTCCATGCCCTGCTCGGTAGACTTTAATACCTGTGTGGAGGCGGTAGTCCTAGGCAAACTGGAGGAACAGCGCTCGGTTATGGCGCGCTAACGCGTTCGCTCCGTTCGTGACGCGGGCGCTGATCCCGGCCCTGCGAGAGGGGTTCCCGACGCCTCCGGAATTCGCATGATAAAGAGGACTCAATGACCCATAACATGACGGCGAATATTGTGGAGCTTATTATTTTGTCAGCGGCTCTCATCGTGGTCTTATCACTGGCCTGCCTCTCGGGAACGTGCTGATCTTTCGAGAGAATGGAGTTTTACCGCGCGGGTTCTTCCGGCGATTTTCCTATCCGGAGCCCTGGCAAAGCGAACAGATTCGTGCGATTCGTAAGCTAGTCGCTTCTCATGCGGGGTGCGCCTGACTGTTGGTTAAACTCCTAGTAGGTGAAGCATGTCCGGCTCGGATTACACTCGCATTCGGCTTGGCGATGGCGAAGTGGGGATTGTGGGCCTCGCGGCCGCGTTCGACGAGGCGAAAGAAACGCTTGCGGACAAGGCCGATCAAGAGGTCGGCCGAGCGCTGCTCGAACGCGTGAAGGCGCAGAATTACATTCCCGTCTCCGCTCAAGACCGGTATAGTGAAGCCCTGGTTCGGGAGTTCCGCAAGTTCTTGGGACACTCGTGCGAAGACGGACAGGATTACCGGGAACTTTCCATCAAAGTCCTTGGACCCGGCTGTTCCCAATGCGATCAGCTCGTGGCGCGAGTCATTGAGTTCATGGCGGAACTGGAGCTTCCCGCGTCCGTCGAGCACATCACCGACCTGCTGGAAATTGCCTCGTACGGCTTTGTCAAACCTCCTGCGCTCGTGATAAACGGCAGGGTCTTTCCCGCGGGAAGTATGCCCACCAAGAAGAGGATCATTGCTATGCTGGCAGAGGCCGGGGTCTACGTAAACGCTCACCTGGAAGCCCCAAAACAGAAGAACGTGTGATCGTCCAATTGCTCGGACGAGCAATTCGAAACCATCTCAGAATTGGTGGCTGAATGGCGCCCTATGCGCTTTTCTGACGCAGGAACATTAGGTCGCCGATCCGGCAGCCCACGTGCAATTGCATGACGAGGCACTTGGCTTTGAAAAGGAAGAAGGTTTCTTTGCCGGTATCGTCAAGGGATTCGAAGTTCCCCTGCCCTTTTGAAATAACGAGGTCCGCCTGATCGAAACGTGCGCGGAATTCCCCGGAGCACCGTGAAAGCAGTGTCCCCGGGATATTCGAACCGCTGGAAATGACTTCCACCAAGTCTGAGAGGCCTGTGGCCCGCGCGTCGCTCATGGTCACGTCATTGATCACCGGGCGGCCCCTCACCACGTAGGCGATTTTGTAAGCCGGTAATTGCTCGATAAGCAACCGGTCGAAGACGATCTCCCCGGCATTGTCACCTACGTAGAGTACGGCGCGGGCCCGCTCCACGGCTTCTACAAACGCGGCCATTGTTTCATTCGACAGAGGAGCCGCCAGCGCCAGTTCCACCAGCGACATGAGGTCGGATCGGTCCGCGTCGGGATCGACCACAAAATCAATGGCGTTGCCCGCAATCGCAATCCGGACGGCTGTCTCCAAAGGATAGGTCGAGGTCTCGATAATGCGCTTGAGCTCGGGGTACAATCTGAGCGCATTCCTGTTGCAGCTCTCCTTGGCCGCCCTGTACGGATCGTCCTCTCCGAGGAGTTCACGAATCATTTGATGGACGGTCCCGATGAGCACGGGTGACGGCACGGCCAGATCAGCCGCATTCACCGCGTACGCGGCGCGCCGTAGCGTTTCTTCCGCGATGGCTGGATCCGCAACCGCGTGTCGTGCAGCTTCCAACGCCTGCCGCATGACGCAGGGGAGACATTCCAAGTAGGTTTTCATGTTTATCGCCGGTTCCGAGTCTGCTGCGCGAATCGGACTAGGCTCGTCCTCAGGTTGGGAAACGGCCTCTACAGCGACACGTTGTCGAGTCCAAGTCGATTCAGAGTTCCTCGTGTGGGGATGCCGTCTCTGCTGTATCCCAGAGCTGCGTAATACTCATCAAGGAGCGCATCCAGGTTTCTGACCACTTGCCCTGTGGCCGGGCCTGCGTTTTGTAAAGGTTCGGTCATCATGCGTTTCGGCAACGTATCATCTTTCCGTGAGAAACCCTCTCTAACATTGTAGCATCGTTCCAGCGTGACGATGCGTTCGCCCACGAGTTTCAAATAGCTCGTGTCGGCAAATTCCGGGAAACCAGCCGCGGCTGCGTAAAGTTTTCCAAGAAGCTCGTGGGTCATGCCTGAATCCGCAAAATTGCAGAGGACGCCGGTCTCTTCCAGGGCTTTACCGATTTGGTTGTACGCGGCGATATCTCCGGCGCCCTGGTCCGCGAACCTGTCTACGGGCCGTGGATCGCGTTTGCCCGATATTTCCTGGCGCGCGTACCCATACATGTGGCTTGCGCCGATGTTCGAGGTCGCCATGCTCAGGCCGTGAATCTTGGCGGCCCTGGGTTCATACGCAGGGAGTTCCAGCCCTTTCGCATGTATCGCGTACTTTTCCGCGCCCCTTCCCAGTTGCTCTGCGGCTCGCCTGGTCCCTTCTCCCAAGATTTTACCGAATCCTTCGCGACCGGCGATCTTCTTAATAAGCTCCACAATCACCCGCGAATCGCCCCAGTTGAGTTCCAGGCCGTCCGTGTCAGTCCTATCAATGATTCCTCTCTGGAAGAGTTCCATCGCAAATCCGATCACGCTCCCGGCGCTGATGGTATCAAGCCCCAACAGATCGCAGAGCCTGTCTGCTTCGACCGTGGCGTCCGCGTCGGTATTCCCTACCTGGGGCCCAAAA
The DNA here is from genome assembly GCA_016875095.1 of Deltaproteobacteria bacterium. GTDB lineage: Bacteria > Desulfobacterota > Desulfomonilia > Desulfomonilales > Desulfomonilaceae > VGSG01. Next base: position 1,141 of record VGSG01000068.1, on the reverse strand, counting down.
GCCCAGATGGTCTCGTATTCCGGTCCCTCGCTCTTCGAACCCGCGTACGGTCCGTCCTGGACAACATGCACTTGCCCGCACCGGGTCATGCAGTTGAAGCAGCCGTGAGTCCCGGTTCTCAATCGCGAGTAGGCTTCAGTGAATATGCTCTCAATGCCGTCCATATCTCCCATCTGGAAATTCCTGACAGGAAGGATTCCCATCTCCCGCATCATCTGCGCAAGGAACGTGGTCCCAAATGTGTGCATTTTCACGCGGCGTTTGTGGTTCTTCAAGAGATCGCCGTGCTCCCGGAGCAGAGCGCGAAACTGTTCCCGATCTTCACCCCCCAGCGGTTTTGCCCTTGCAACGATGGAGATCGCTTTGAGCTTCTTCGCGCCCATCACGGTTCCGACGCCGCACCGGGACGCGGTCCTGGTTCCGTGAGTGATGGCTGCAAAGCGCACGAGCTTCTCTCCCGCGGGACCGATACAAGCTGTTTGAGTCCGGCTGCCGTGCTTACTCGCCAAAGCCTTCTGCGTCAGGGCGGTGTCCAAACCCCACAGTTCTTCCGCGTCCCTGACTTCCACCCCATTTTCATGCATGAGCACATACGAGGGCTTTTCGGCCGATCCTTCCACGATGATCAGATCGTACCCCGCGAACTTGATGAATGCGGCGAAATTGCCTCCGCCTACGGACCGCGCGAGACCTCCTGTGAGAGGGCTCTTCGTCATGACGATCCATCGACCAAAGCCCTGAGCGGGACTTCCCGCAAGCAGCCCCGGCATGAAAATCAGCCTGTTTTCCTCTCCCAGGGGCTCTATTCCAGGCGGGTTCTCTTGAAAAAGATAGTGGATGCCGAAACCGCGGCCGCCGATGAATTTGCGCTGCACGTCAGTCGAGATCGGCTCTTCCCTGATCGATCTCGACGACAGATCTATCCTGAGAAGCCGACCGGTATACGTCGCCATCCTCTTCCTCGCTTACGAACAATCGAAGTCTATAAGAACGCTACATGGAGGCCCTTTTTAAAAATGGACTATGCCTTTAGCTCAGCATAGGTTATCGTAGAGGTACGTACACAGGCGTTAAGTGCCCTGTCGAATAGTTGGGGCTCCCAGAAGCGCCTGTTGAACCGGAAACAGAATTCGGACAGGTA
>VGSG01000067.1 GCA_016875095.1 Deltaproteobacteria bacterium | reverse complement strand
CCGCGAAGGACCCGACTAAACAAGCCATGCCCGCGCTCACGGAGACCAGGGCCAGCATCCGATACCCCTGGCCTCCTTTTCTCATCACCGCGACGACTTTTCCGGGACTGAGCGCGTCTCCCAATCGCCCGGACGACTCAAGAACCACCAAACCCGCCGGCGCGACTAAGACGGATCCGACAAAAACAATCACCGTGAGCGCCATGAAGAGATGGCCCAGCATGGACATGTCATTAAGGAAACTCGCGATCATCAGCGTGAGCAGAAGAGCGACCGGCGCAAGGGAATAGGCCAGGAGAACCGCAAAAATCGCAGCGCCTGTCTTTCCCATCTCTGCGGCTTTGCTGAAATCCCAGCCAGGCGGCGCGCTGTCGGGAAACGCGGCGCTGCGTCGCGCCAGGAGCCCCAAATAGCCGTAGAGGAGGATCCAACCCAGGATGCTGACGGGCAGACCAATGATAAAGTCCAACGAAATCACGACTGAGAGCACAAAGGCCAGCCCGGCGAAAATGGCGAGTGGCTGCCAAGCTCCTCCTGAAAACGGATAGCGCAACAAAGCGCTGAGGTCGTGAACGGAAGCGAGATCTTTCCCCGTCCCTTGATCGTCTCCGTCCCATAGATCATCCAGGGTGAGACTCGCGCGTCTGCCCATATGCCCAAGGCCCTCAAAATGGGCGCGGAAATCCGGCACCTGGCTCGCTTTGATCCACGGCCGTTCTCCCAATCTGAGAGAGGTATTAGGGCTGATCTCCCTCTCGTTAATGAGCGCTAGTATCTCGTCGTCGGTAAACGGGCCCTTCACGTCTTCGCCGGAAAGAATCATCCAGCGGGCGTCAGGAACGCCGGCTTGTCTTGGAGAAATCGCCCGGCCATGTCGCGCTTCCACGTCGTCAAACGTCTTTACGAGGGGCCCGCTTCCCGGGCGATCGTGGAATTCCCCCACGTCCGGCAGTTGCGTAGTCTCGAATCCCGGAACCTGTCCCGCGTCCACAGAGGACGGAGGATAGTCCGCCGGGGCGGGAGCGGCCGATTTAAGCCTTATTTTTAAGACCTTCCCACACTTCTTGCACGTGAAGCTCAGCGCTTTGTCGGTTACGGGTATTCTCACCTTAAAGGCGGCGCCGCAACCAGTGCATCGAATTCTGGCTTCTCTTTTTTCCATAGCGTTGGATTGACGAACCGTTGCAGGCGACTGAAATGGATTACCAAAATCGGAGCGCGTCTTGAATAGCCCGCTCCTCTCGCGATCTTAGAATAAATGCCTCCCTATGGGAAGTGATTTCTTCCCCCGGCCGCGGCCCGCGCCTTTTTGGACCGGGGTTCGCAAGGCTCAACGCGACCTGCCTGCTCGTCACGGTCGCACGACCGTGACGCGAGTTCACGCTCTCCACTTGGCGTGATATCCTCCCCGAGGTATGGTAGCGGGAACGGACCTCTTATGTGCGTGAGGTCGCCCGTCGGGCCTTCGACCGATTTGCGCGAGACCGGCCCGTCCAATCCCCACGCCCCGCGCTATGAGATGCCGGAGCCGTGCGATCACCGCAGGAGTAGGCGCATGATTGACTTTCACACTCACACGTTGCTCAGTGACGGAGCGCTGAACCCCAGTGAGCTTGTCCGTCGCGCTCATGTCATCGGGTACCGGGCCATAGGGCTTACCGATCATGTGGATGGCTCGAACCTGGAGGCGGTTGCCCGATCCATCCTCAAGGTGGCCGCGGACCTGAACCGTTTCCAGCCGACTCTGGTAGTCCCTGGGGTGGAGATAACCCACGCGCCCCCGGGTCAAATCCAGGAACTCGTAGCATTGGCCAGACAATTGGGCGCTCCCCTGGTGGTGGCGCATGGCGAATCACCGGTTGAGCCCGTGGCGCCGGGCACCAATCGGGCAGCGATAGAAGCGGGCGTTGACATCCTGGCCCATCCGGGCCATATCTCGGAATCCGAAGCTCGCATGGCCCACGAACGGGGTGTCTGCCTGGAAATTACCTCCCGACACGGACACAGCCTCACGAACGGTCATGTAGCTCGAATCTCGCTGCTGACCGCCGCTACCATGGTGATCAACACGGACACCCATTCACCTGAAAATCTTATTTCCCGTGCGCGGGCCCTTCAGGTGCTAATCGGCGCAGGGCTCACCGAAGGGCAAGCCGCGGGAGTGTTGGAAAACAACGAGGCGCTGCTCCGAAGGCTCAAGGAGCGTCTTCAGACCCTTGGCATCGTGTAACATGCGTTTTGCGTGGGACCCATCACCACTCCGTCTGAATCCATGGATCACCCTTCTCGTCGTGGCCTCATGGTTCGCGCTCATGGGCTTTCTGGTCAAAGACCGATTCACCATGGGCGGCGCGGCCATCTCTTCGTCCGTTCATATTGCGGGCGCCGAGGCCGATGATTGGTTCCTTATCCGCATTGGCGGAGCATATGCGGGCTTCGGCAGATCCCGACAGTTTCGGGCTGCCGAGGGGTGGACCCTCAGGGACGACCTGAAGCTTTCACTCAATATCCAGGGGCAGATCAAGCCCATACGGATCGCAAGCGCCTCAGAGGTGGATGACGCGTTCAGGTTGCGTTCCTTCCACCTCAAGCTCAACTCAGGAATCGTCTCCTTTGAGCAAAAAGGTCGAGTGGAGGGTAGAGAGCTGGTCATGACCATGCCCTCGTTCGCGGGAGGAGGCGCCAAGAAGATCAAGTTGTACGATATCCCCAGAATTTCGCGTTCGTTGGGACTGCCTGTTCCGCTGACGGGCCTGAACGTTGGGGATGAAATGCGAACGCCGATCTTCGATCCCATGGACGGCCACAAGTGGGATGCGGTTATCAGAGTCCAGGACAAGAGCGAGATGGAGATCGGGGACAAGAAGGTCGAGGCTTGGTTGGTCCGGGCGTCGTACCGGGCCATGGAACTTTCCATGTGGATCGATCGTGACGGCCGCCTGCTGAAGGGACGATTGCCGCTGGGCATTACGGTGAATCGCTCCACAAAGGAAGAGATCGAAATGAGCATGGGGGGAATCCGCAATCTTCCTGACATGATGAGCCTCTCGGCGGTCCCGGTGGAAGGAACGATCCCCGATCCTCAAAACGCGCGACAAGTCGACCTGAAGATCGTTAAGGGGATCGATCTCATCCGCGACATAGACCCGACTCGGCAGAAGATACAGAACGACGCCAAGCTCACGGTAACGCGGGAAGAGCTCCCCGCGGCGACGTACGCCCTCCCTTGTAAAGACCCGAACATGGAGACTCATCTGGTCTCGTCTCGGTTTATCCGGAGTGACCATCCCGAGATCGTCAAGAAGGCCAAGGAAATCATAGGAAACGAAAAGGACCCGGTGGCCGCGGGTCGCCTGATCAACGCATGGGTGTATCGGTATCTCAAGAAAATCCCCACCCCTGCGGTGCCCGATGCGTACTCGGTCCTGGAAACTCGTCAGGGAGACTGCAACGAACATGCGGTGCTCGCGGCGGCCCTTGCAAGAGCTGTGGGGTTACCGGCGCGTATCTCGTTGGGGCTGGTGTACATGGAAGACGGCTTCTACTATCATGCTTGGTGCGGATTCTGGGCAGGCGAGAAGTGGTTCACGGCCGACCCTCTCATGAACCAGTTTCCTGTGGACGCGGCGCATGTTACGCTCATGCACGGCGACGTGGATAAGCACCTCAACGTGATCTCATATCTGGGGAACTTGAGTTTCAGGGCGCTGGGGACCGCCACCTCAGAAAATGAACGCTGATCTCCGAATTCCGGCAAGCGACATCAGGTGAGATGGGGCAATGATCCGAGTTGAAAACCTCTCAAAGCGATTCCTCAAGACCGTGGCTGTCGATCATATCGATATTCACGTTCCCGCGGGTGAGATCATGGGATTTCTGGGACCCAACGGCGCGGGAAAAACCACCACCATACGTATGCTTGCAGGACTGATGAAGCCTGATACGGGAACGATTATCCTTGGCGGACACAACCTGGCGGAGGAGCCGGAAAAAGCCAAAGCCATTGTGGGCTTTGTGCCTGACAGACCGTATTTGTATGAAAAGCTCACCGGTTGGGAGTTCCTGGAGTTCAGCGCGGGCTTGTATAACGTTGACAAAGGCGAACTTAACCGCATGGGTTCTCGATATCTGGAAATGTTCGAGTTAACCGACTGGAAGGACGAACTGATCGAAGGTTACTCCCACGGCATGAAACAACGCCTTGTCATCATCTCCGCCCTGCTTCATCATCCCCGCATATTCATTATCGACGAGCCTATGGTGGGACTGGATCCCAAGGGAGTCCGTCTGGTGAAGGATCTTTTCACCGACATGGTCAAAGCTACCGGTATGTGCGTTTTTCTCTCCACCCACACGCTGGCGGTGGCTGAAGAAATATGCTCCATGATCAGCATCATACACAAAGGCAGGATCATAGCCTCTGACACTCCGGATAATATAAAGAGCAGGATTGCCAGAACCAGCGGCAACCTGGAACAGGCATTCCTGAAGCTCACCGGCGCGGAGGATATCGAGGGGCTTCGAGGCAGTCTCGGCGTGGCACGGCTTCGGTAAAGCTTCTTGCGAGGGGCGGGGAATTCTGTTAAGGTTTCTTATCCCTGGCGGCTGCCCAGTTAATTGATTGATATTGCACGGGAATCTTACCGCGGGAGGAGTCCATGAAGAGATCCAGGACCGGCATAGCGCTCCTATTCATCGGGTTCCTCGTGGTCGGCTTTCTGGCGTTGCTGATTACGGTGGCGCACTTCACGGAATCCGACGAAGACACCACTTCCGTGGCCGAAATACTAGGCGCGGAAAAGATCGGCATTGTCCCCATAGAAGGCACGATCTCTTCGGCTGATGACATACTCAAGCAGCTCCGGAAATTCCGCAAGAGGTCGTCCATCAAGGCGATCCTCCTCCGGATCAATTCGCCCGGAGGCGCCGTGGCGCCGGCGCAGGAGATATACCGGGAGATCGAGCGGACCAAAGCAAAGAAACCCGTGGTGGCCTCGATGGAGACCGTGGGGGCTTCCGCCGCGTATTATGTGGCATCCAACGCGGACAGGGTGGTCTGTTCAGCCGGGACGATAACCGGGAGCATAGGCGTGATCATGTTTATGGCGGAGATTCACAAGGCCATTAACAAGATCGGCGTGGATGTGAATGTTATAAAAGCTGGAAAATACAAGGACATCGGATCGGGGGTGCGACCGATGTCTGAAGAGGAACGAAAGCTGCTGGAGACCTTTGCCAAGCAGATCCACGAACAGTTTATTAAGGACGTGGCGCAAGCCCGTAAGGGCAAGATCGATGAGGACAAGCTTCGCAGCGTCTGCGACGGCAGCTTCTTCACGGGCGAGAAGGCCAAAGAGCTCGGTTTGGTGGATTCGTTGGGCAACTTCTATGACGCGGTGGAAGTCGCCGCGAAATTGGCGGGCATTAAGGGCGACCCCAAACTGGTCTACCCTGAAAAGAAGTGGGGAGGTCTCGTGGACCTCTTGTCGGGAAGCCTTGCCCGGTTGGCGCAAGGTCTATCGGACAAAGTCCGTGTCGCGCCGCCTTCTCTGTGGATCTACTAGAGGTTTGGCTCTCAAAATGGCTTTTGTGGGGTTAGTTGCGTATTCGTGAGTTATTCCCGCCTTTTATATTTGAATATCAGGAGTGGATCGGATGCGTATTGAGGAGTCATTCACGTTCGATGATGTAAGCTTGGTTCCCAAGTATTCCGCTGTCTTGCCGTTCGAGGTGAACGTCGCTACCCGCCTGACGAAGGAGATCTCCCTCAATATTCCCATCGTCAGCGCGGCCATGGACACCGTGACCGAATCCCAGATGGCCATAACTATGGCTCGGCAGGGCGGCATCGGGATCATTCATCGGAATCTCTCGATAGAGGATCAGGTAAGGGAGGTGGAACGGGTAAAACGATCCGAATCGGGTATGATCGTGGATCCGATCACCATCGGACCCGAGCAGAAGATCACCGACGCGCTGGAAATCATGGCGAGATTCCACATTTCCGGTGTGCCGGTGACCGTAAACGGCTATTTGGTGGGTATTCTCACTAACCGCGATCTGCGCTTCGTGGAAGATCTGGACATGAAGGTCGCCGACGTCATGACCAAGGAAAACCTGGTCACCGTGGACGAAGGAATCAGCATCGAGGAATCCAAGGCCCTGCTCCACAGGCGTCGCATCGAAAAACTACTGGTTGTGGACAAAGACAATCGCCTCAAGGGGCTTATCACGATCAAGGATATCCAGAAGGCCATTATGTTCCCCCATTCAGTCAAAGATCAGTATGGGAGACTCCGTGTGGGAGCAGCCGTGGGGGTGGGACCGGACCGGGACCAACGGGTCGAAATGCTCCTCAAAGGCGGCGCGGATGTCATTGTGGTTGACACCTCCCACGGCCATTCCCGAAACGTCGTGGAGAGTATCGCGGAGCTGAAAAGAAACTTCGGGGGAATTCAGATCATTGGAGGAAACATTGCGAGCGCGGAGGCGGTCGAGGACCTGGTCAAGGCGGGCGCTGACGGCGTCAAGGTCGGGGTAGGGCCCGGGTCGATCTGTACCACCAGAATCATCGCAGGGATCGGCGTGCCCCAACTGAGCGCCATCATGGACTGCTGCAAGGCGGCCGGGAAGCTCGACGTTCCCCTGATGGCCGACGGCGGCGTCAAGTACTCCGGGGACATCACCAAAGGGCTCGCGGCAGGAGCCCACTGTGTCATGATCGGAAGCCTTCTGGCCGGGACGGATGAGAGCCCCGGGGAGAGCGTGTTGTACCAAGGCCGCTCTTACAAGGCGTACCGCGGCATGGGCTCACTGGAGGCCATGAGAGAAGGCTCACGAGATCGGTACGGTCAGCACGAAGGGGTGCCCGAACCCAAGCTCGTCCCTGAAGGAATCGTGGGAATGGTCCCGGCAAAAGGGCCGGCCGCTGATTCGATCCACCAGTTGGTCGGTGGGCTCAAGGCAGGCATGGGATACGTGGGGGCCGGAAACATCGCGGAATTGCAGGAAAAGGCCCAATTCATAAGGATCACGTCCGCCGGTCTGAAGGAATCTCATGTGCATGACGTGGTAATCACCAAAGAGGCCCCAAATTATCGCGTGGAGATGTAAGGCGGCGGAGAGAAGCGGTCATGGTTCGGACAATCATCTTTGGTGTTACGGGATACACCGGCGTAGAGCTGGTTCGGCTCCTGGCGTCACATCCCGATGCGATGATAGCGGGAGGGAGTTCCCGCCAATGGGCCGGAAAGAAGGCAAGCGAGATTTTCCCTTCGCTGCGCGGCGGGTACGACTTCGTCTTGTCTACGGCGGACGATCTGCAGGGCGTGCGGGCGGACGTCGCATTCCTGGCTCTCCCGCACGGTGAATCCGCTCGGTTTGTGCGGCCGCTCTTGGACTCCGGCCTGAAAGTGATCGATCTTTCGGCTGATTGCCGGCTCCATGATCCCCAAATGTACCGCGAGTGGTACGGGCCTCATCAGGACCCCGAAATCCTTGCCCGAGCGGTCTATGGGCTGCCGGAGATCCATAGAAAAGAGATTGCCCAAGCCTCGCTGGCGGCAAACCCCGGATGTTATCCGACGAGCGTAATTCTGGGCGTGGCCCCGCTCATGACCCAAAACCTGGCCGACACATCGGTGGTGATCGCGGACTCGAAATCAGGTATATCCGGAGCGGGCCGCGGGTCGAAGCTCACCACGAGTTTTTGCGAGGCGGGCGAGGGTTTTAAACCCTACGGGATCCTGCGCCACCGGCACATTCCGGAAATGGAGCAGGAACTCTCGCTCCTGAAGGGCGACCGAGTCCGGGTGAGATTTTCTCCACACCTGATCCCGGTAAGCCGCGGCATGGTCAGTACCATATATCTACCCTTGAAGGGCCCTACAACTGCGGAGGTCATCCGTGAGCGCTACGAGACATTCTACAGTGCGGAGCCCTTTGTTCAGGCGCTCCCGGCAGGAGCGCTCCCGGACACATTGCAGGTGCGAGGTGCCAACGCGTGCCATATTGCCGTGGAGGTGGACGACCGGACCGGAATTCTGGTTGTTGTGTCCGCGCTGGATAATCTCACTAAAGGCGCTTCAGGGAACGCGGTCCAGAACATGAACATCATGATGGGCCTCAACGAAACCGCGGGACTCATGGGGCTTCCGCTCTTTCCGTAGTGAGAAGTTCGGACCGCGGAAGGTCAAGGCGTCTCGGGCGGGGCTGTACACCGGAATTACACTCAGGGAGCCGCCAATGTCTCAGAAGAAGAAAGACGTGGGAGTGGACCTTGGTTTGAGCGACGAAGAGAAGGAACTACTCCGCCGTGTGGCTCTTCAGACCATCGAGAAACGCGCGCGGGGTGAGCGGGGGCCGACGATCGAAAGCGCTTCGGACAAGCTCAAAGAACATCGCGGGGCCTTTGTAAGTTTATACAAGAAAGGAATGCTCCGCGGCTGTATAGGCTCCCTGGAAGGAAAAGGGCCTCTCATCGAGACGGTGAGAGAAATGGCAGAGGCCGCGGCGTTTAACGATCCTCGATTTCGGCCGGTCACGCAGGACGAACTGCCTTATCTTGAGCTGGAGATCTCCGCTTTGACCCCGTTCCAGGAAGTGAGCGATCCGTCGGAAATCAAGGTGGGGATCCACGGAATCATTATCAGGAAAGGGTATTTCTCCGGAGTTCTTCTGCCGCAGGTGGCCACGGAAAGGAACTGGGACACCATTACCTTCCTGGAAGAGACGTGCAGGAAGGCCGGGCTGCCCAGGGACGCGTGGAAAGACAAAGATACGGCGGTTTACGTCTTCTCCGCGGATGTCTTCTAAGTCGCGCTCCGAATTACCGACCATGAATCGAAGAGCCGTAGCTCTCATTTCCGGCGGCCTTGATTCTGCGCTGGCCATTCATCTGGTGAAGCGCCAGGGAATAGATGTTCTGGCCGTGCACTTCACCTGGTTCTTCTCGTCAGACGATCCGGGCTCTCCCGACTCTCCGATCATGACCCTGGCGCGGCAACTGGATGCGCGGGTTGCGTTTCTGCCCAAGGGGGACGATTTCCTGGAAGTCATTCGCAACCCCCGCTTCGGGCACGGGAAAAATCTGAACCCTTGCATAGACTGTCGAATTTACACCTTCAGGAAAACGCGAGCCTTCATGGAAAAAGAGGGGGCCTCCTTTATTGTCACGGGCGAGGTGCTCGGGCAGCGGCCTATGTCCCAGCGTCGCGACGCCATGAGGCTGATCGATCGCGAATCGGGCTGCGAAGGATTGGTGCTACGCCCATTGTCCGCCCGCGCGCTTCCTCCCACGCTGCCCGAAGAGGCCGGAGTGGTGGATCGGGAGCAGCTCCTCGGCATACGAGGTCGGGGACGAAAAGACCAGTTAAGGATGGCCCGAGAGCTGGGACTCACCGGCTTCCAATCTCCGGCCGGCGGATGTCTGCTCACGGACGTCGGCTTCTCCAATCGAATGCGCGATCTCCTTTCGGACCAGGAAGAAATCTCCAGAGAGGGATTTCAAGCCTTGACCGTGGGTAGACACATCAGGATTAGGCCCGGTTTGAGAATAGTCGTGGGCCGCAATCACGAGGAAAATCTCCGCCTGGAGCAGCTCGCGGCCGCAGGCGCGCTTTTTCATCCCATCGGATTTCCCGGCCCCACCGCGCTCGTCCAGGGCCGTCCCGATACCGAGGAAGAGCAGCTCATTGGCAGCGTCATCCGCAGGTACGCAAAGCCGGCCACGAGGGACGAAAGTATAGGCGTTTCAGACACGGCTTCTGAAGAGCGGGTGATTATCGTGAGCCATGTGGCCTCTGAAAGCTGGATCGCCGAGCACATCATTTGACAACCATCGGCTCAGAAAGGATCAAACCGTGAATTGTCCCCATTGTGGTCGTGAACTGCATCCCGTCGAGGATCGGAAGTTCTGCTCGTTCTGCGGAACGCCCGTGCGCGAGGCCGACACCCGGACCACCGAAAACGGCCCTGAACTGCCGCGAGTCGATATCAGCACGGACCCGGAGACTTCCGGCCGGCCTCCTTTGGGCCGCGAGCAATATTGTCCGTGGGAAGACCAGGAAGACTTGGGATTCGTCTCGGGCATATATCTTACGGTGAGAGAGAGCCTTTTCAATCCGAAGGAATTCTTTGCCAAGCTACCCCTCAAAGGCGGTTTCATGATGCCCTTGCTCTATGCGCTGATCGTTGAAACCTTGGGCACCATGATCGGCTATTTGTGGGGATTCGCTATGGGCACACCTTTTTTTGGGTCCGAGAACTTCGGGGGGAACCGCGCGGTTGTTTTTGGCGTGCTTATCCCCATGCTCGTCTTCCTGGGGATCGTGATATGGGCTGTGACTTTACATGTGGGACTGTTCCTCGTGGGCGGAGCGAGAGAAGATTTTGAAGCCACATTTCGAGTAGCTTGTTACGCGTCCGCCCCTGAGCTGATCAATGTGGTTCCGATTGTGGGCAGCTTCATCGGCCTCTTCTGGCGACTCTATCTCACGGTAGTGGGGCTTTCGCAGGTTCACGGAACCAGCGTTGCAAAGAGTGTCCTCGCACTCATCCTACCTGGAATCGTTTGCTGCGGTGTGATTTTGGGCGCAGCCGCGCTGATCGGCTTGAGCGTCGGCCTGTAGGGGCAGGTCTTGCGCCCGCCCGATTCGGGATGATCCGGCCAAGGCGGACGCAAGGAAATTGTCCCAAAATTACGACCCTAACCAAAATCGTGCCACGATTAATGAACCGGGGTTCGGCTGGGCGCTCCTGACGTCACACATCGGGGTTGCGAAGCTAAGAGTAGGGTTATTCGCGCGCACAGATTAATCTTCGCTCTTTTACTCGAAGACCGAGCAAGAAAATAAGCCTCCTGCGCCTTCGGCGCGGGGATGTATGACGTCCCGGCCACCCCCGCATCGTAACTCGATGTTCCCGGCGCCAGGACTTTTCAGACTCCCTCGTGAGCGTGACCCTACTCCCCCGGTGACCCATTCCTACCGAAACCGTTTCTGAAGCAAACAAAATCTGCTAAGAGGGAAGCGTCGTTGACACGCGCGAAGGCTTCGGAGAATCAGATGAAACCGCCGCATTTGAACCGAATCTTGAAAGTCGCGGCGCTGGGATCATCTTCTACCAGCGAAGGCTCCCCCGCGGGCGTCTTGGCCTTTCGATTGGGGGAGCTGATCGCGCGGCGCGGAGCCGCGATTCTGACTGGTGGCTGCACTGGTCTGCCGCACGCGGCGGTCCTGGGCGCCAGAAGCGCCGGAGGCCTCACCGTGGCGGTGTCGCCTGCCATGAATCCTGACGAACACCGTTCCAAGCTGGGATACCCGCTGGATAGCGAACTAATCATGTTCACCGGCATGGGGGCCAAAGGGCGAAACGTCGTTCTGGTGAGGAGCGCGGACGCCTGCATATTCGTCGGGGGAGGAATGGGCACACTCAATGAATTCACCATTGCCTTCGACGAACTGGAGCCACGCTGCGCGATCGGAGTGCTCATCGCGTCCGGCGGCCTTGCGGACAAATTGGCCGACATCGCTGCCGCGGTCGGGCGACCTCCACAGGCCCTCCTTGTGTTCGAATCCGATCCCGAGGCCCTGGTGGAACGGGTTTTTCGCCATATAAGCAGAACATAGAGCCGTCTTTTCAAAGCTCGGCGCCATATTAGAGCGCTTGCTCCCTAATAACTGAATATCCACCATTTGCCCAACATCCGGATTGACCGCGGCCCAAAAATCTGATAAATCATGCTTAGTTGCGTGTAGGTAGACAGTTTCACGTCACTTCTCTTTTCTGCGGTGAAAGCTATGGAAATCACAAAGGGCGCGGCGCGGATGGTTTCAACACTACGAAGGCTGGACCTTGTTCAGTCACTTCGGCTTTTTTCATTCAGATCGGCTGCATCAATCACCGTTCCTTCCGCCGTCATTCGAGACGGATGGAGGCCGGCTCCCGTCGATTGGCTCAGCCGCTGCTCGCTCGGCATGATCGCTCTCGTTTGTCTGCTCTGCCTGGCGCTTGCAGACTCGACATGCTCGCAGGTGATGTCCGCGCTCAACGAAGGGTTGGAGTATCACAAGACCGGTAATCTCAAGAAAGCCATTGAACTGTACACGGAGGCGATCGAAAAGAAGACCCCCAAGGCAGCGGAAGCGCATAACTGGCGCGGCATGGCATACGACGACCTGGGCGATCAAGACAAAGCGCTTGCGGATTTCAATGAAGCCGTTCGCATCAGCCCCAATTACGCAGACGCCTACAACAACAGGGGAGAGGTGTACAGAAAACAGAAGAAATTCGCCCTTGCCGCGCGGGACTACAACGAAGCCATTAGACACGAAAAGAATTTCCCTGAAGCGCACTTCAATGCGGCGCTCGTCTCCGAGGACCTGCGTAATCCCCAGAACGCGGTAAAGCACTATGAGGAGTACCTGAAACTCAGTCCGAACGCGACCGACGCAAATCAGGTGAAGGCGAAGATCGAAGAGCTCAAGAAGGCCCCGCCGCCACCCCCCAAGCCCGCTCCGGAGCGAGTGGCCCAGCAGCCGCCCGGCAAGCCGCCGGCGGCCAAACCGCCAACTCCGCCCGCGCCGCCCAAGGGCGCTCCCGCAATCCCCGGACTGCCTCCGGGCCTGGATATCACCGGCCCGGGGGGAGTATCCATACCACCGGAGGCATTGGGGCCGCTCATGACCGCAATGGGCGTAATGAGCGCCCTGGGAGCGCTTGCCGCTCTCATACCTGTGCTGATCTATATTTTCAGCGCAACCATGATCTTTCTGATGGCGAAGAAGACCGGGACCGGCCTCGCGTGGCTGGCATTCGTTCCCATTGCGCAATTCATCCTTATGCTGAATATAGCCAGGAAGCCGATCTGGTGGCTGCTGCTGTTTCTGCTTCCAGCCCTCCTGGTGGCTTCCCCCGTGCTCGCATCCGTCGATCCCACGGAGGGCGTCCTGGTCTCTGTATTGAGTTTGCTCGTTTTCCTGGTTCCGGCGATCGCTTACCTGTTCATATGCACGGGCATAGCTCGCGCGAGGCGCAAGTCGACTTTTTGGGGGTTCCTGATGTGGCTGCCCTGCACGAGCTTTATAGGTTTGGCCTACCTGGGCCTCTCACGATAGATCCGCCCCCATGTGGGATCCCGGACTGGCCGATCATCTTTTCCGGAGAGATCGCGTACGGCGCGTCAAAACAGTCGTTTCAAGGGATACGCTTGCCGCGCTCGACGGGGCAACCCGGGCCGACGACTGGATCATCTTTCGCGCTCCTGGGCCACTCCGGCTGAACCTCAAACTTCACGAGACGGACCTGTCGGCATTCAATGGGCTTTCTGTCACCCTGCGCAACCTCGGTTCCCGGCCCCTGCTGGTCGGGATGAAGCTCGTTCTCGGTTCCGAATCTCGAGGGGACGGCATTCCGGACGTTTCGTTATCGGGCGAACGAGCTGAGGCGCGCCCCGGCCCGTCGGTGACGGTGCACTTCCCCAAAGAAGGCTTTGGAACATATGGCGCAGCAGGGCATTGGACTGATGTGCGGAATATTGAGCTTTCCTTTGGATGGGAAAAGACCGAGACCCTCCATGAGCCGGTGACGGTAGCCATTGGCACGGTCGAGGGAGTCGGCCGCGAAACCCCTCAGGGCCCGAGACTTTCAATTGAAGGGCTTGCGGAGACACTGCGCTGGCCTGTGGATCAGGTGATCGCACGCATTGACGGCGATGGAAACCGCATACGTAGGTTCGAGCCCTATCTCTCGACCAATTCGGCCCTTTGGATTCAGCCCCCCCATCCCTATCCCGCGGAAGGCGCGGACCGGATCATCCAAGGCCGTGTGATGGGTCAGAGGCTCACCGATCCTGTTCTGTGGGATTTCAGCCCTCTCGGCGCCCTGGAATGGACCCACTTTCTCAATCGCCATCACTTCCTGCGAGAACTGGTCCAGGGGCTGTACGAACGAGAAGACGAGCGCTACGCGCATGCGCTGGACCGTTACATATCAAGTTGGATCCAGGCTAATCCTGTTCCGGTTGATTCCAACGGCGGCGCGGGCCCCTCCTGGGAAACGCTTTCCGCCGCGTGGCGGCTCCGGGAGTGGCTCTGGGTAGTGGGAATAGCTTGGCCAAAGAGCGCATTCAGGCGAGAAACCAAGCTGAACATGCTCTGCTCCATATGGGAGCATGCTCGGAGCCTCATGGATCACCAAGGTCACCCGAACAATTGGCTCATTGTGGAATCATCCGCATTAGCCCTGGCGGGGATCTGCTTCCCCGCGTACTCCGATGCGGAAATCTGGGTGCAAGAAAGCATAACCCGACTGGCCGCCGCGTGCGAGAAACAATTTTTCGCCGACGGCGTACACTTCGAGATATCGCCCATGTACCATGCGATTTGCGTCGGCGCGCTTCTTGAGGTGCGAGAGGCGGCGTCATTACGAGGCATTTCTTTTCCCGACCTTTTTTCCAAGCCGCTGGAGCGATCTTTCGATTATCTGGCCGCGATCTGCCGCCCTGACTTCACTTGGCCTTCCCTGAACGATTCCGGCGGCATCGCGGGCGATTACACGGGCCTGATGACAAAAGCCGCAGAAGTCTTTCAACGGGCTGACTATGCATGGATCGGTAGCAAAGGCCGGGAAGGCACGGCTCCTGCCGAGCGGTTCCGAACTTTTCCACACGCGGGCATCGCGGTGATGCGGTCGGGATACGAACAGGATGCGCACCACTTGGTTTTCAGGGCAGGCCCCCCGGGCGCGGCTCATTTCCACGAGGACGCATTGTCGCTGGATGTGACTGCATTGGGCATTCCCAGGCTGGTGGACCCTGGAATAGCCACGTACGCTCCGGGCCGCTTGACCGATTACTATCGCTCGGCCGCGGCCCACAACACCATACTCGTGGATGGAAAAGGGCCGAATTATTCAAAGCTGAGCTTTCAGAAACGAATCGAGCCTCCCGGTCGAGATTTCTCATGGTCGGCTTCCGAAGAAGCCCTAACTGTCACCGGAGTATTCAGAGGCCCGTGGAAAAGGCTCGATGGTGAAGTCTCCTTCACGAGAAAAGTCATCTTCGCACGAGACGAGTATTGGGTCGTCTGGGATACTGTGGATGGGGAAGGAGAGCACGAGGTGACTGCGTGCTGGCAGTTCGCTCCCGGGCGGGTAGAAATGGACCTGAAAACATATACGGCCAGGTGTGTTGACGAGCGGGGACCGCGGTTTGAGCTAATCCCCGTGCTCGATACAACCATGCTGGAAATCCAGGTCTTCACCGGCGCCACCGATCCGCCGCGCGGGTGGGTGTCGAAGTATGGCACGGATTTGCCGGCTACCACGGTTATGTACAGCCTTCACGGTCGGCTCCCCCTTGTTTTCATATGGCTCCTGCTGCCGTTTTCAGGAAGTCCGACATCAGGGGTCCAAGCAGCATGTGTGGATGAAGACGGAGGAGGGCCGGGAATCGAGGTCTCTTTCCCGGACGGTCCTGTGGACCGTATCGATCTGTAATTGCTACCATACCCGTTCAGTTACGCAGCGCGACAGAGTCGGTCCGTTGCTTAGACGTACTACCTATCGCCGGGCAAATCCCCCTGTGTCTCACAGGCGTCAAAATAGGGCCGCCTCTGGCGCTGGATAGTTCCCCTCACCCTGCCCTCTCCCGCCAGGGGAGAGGGTTTCCACACTTCCCCTCCCTTCATGGGAGGGGGTAGGAGGAGGGTGATAAGCACTTGTTATCACAGGGATCAATTCCTTATTTGAACGCCTACGGAGCATGGGGGGATTTTCTCATGAGTGCTCAAGGCATACTCGCGGCCGGAGATCACCCTTGACAAGGCTATTGATCGCCGGATATGGTTGCCCGGTGCATTTTTTCAATGCCAGCAAAGGTTTCCATGAAGAACTACTCAGCCGTCATACTCGCAGCGGGCAAAGGCACTCGCATGAAGTCCGACCTTTGTAAGGTCCTGCACGCGGTTGCCGGAAGACCGATGATCGCCTATGTGCTGGAGTCGGTGCTGGCGGCCGCTGCTGAAAAGGTTATTCTGGTGGTGGGTCACCAGGCCGACCTGGTCAAGCAGGCGCTGCAAGTCCCGGGCGTCGAGTTCGTTGTGCAGGAGCCTCAACTGGGAACCGGGCACGCGGTAGGTTTTGCCGCGCCCCTCCTGAAGAATTTCCACGGAGATGTTCTGATCCTGTGCGGAGATACGCCTCTGATAGAGCCTGCTACGTTGGACAACTTCCACCGTTTTCACAGGGAGCGATCGAGCCGTCTGACGGTGATGACCACGATCGTGCGCGATCCCCGGGGCTATGGACGCATTGTGCGGGATGAGGCGGCCGCGGTTGTCCGAATCGTGGAAGAGAGAGACGCCGACGACAAGATACGAGCAATCAATGAAATAAACACCGGCATATACCTGGTGGATTCCGCTCTGCTCTTCTCGCTCCTGGAACAGGTGAGACCCGAGAATGCTCAAGGCGAGTACTATCTCACCGACATAGTGGCGGAAGCCGTTCGCGAGCGCATTCCGGTTGCGGGCTTCGTGCTTCGCGATTCCGAGCAGGTCGCGGGAGTGAACACGAGAGCTGACCTGGCCGCGGTTTCCCGAATCGTCTGGGACCGCGTGCGCATGGAGTTGATGCTCTCGGGAGTCACTTTGCTCGATCCGAGCGCCGTGTATATAGATCAAGGGGTTCAGGTGGGACCGGATACGGTGATACACCCGTGCGTGACCCTTGCGGGCGCTACGCGGATCGGGAGGGAGTGCGTGATCGAGCCTGGTGTGATCATTCGGGACTGTGCTGTGGGCGATCGGGTGAACATCCTGCTTGGCTCCCGCCTCACCTCCGCCGTGATCCGGGACGGCGCCTCTATCGGACCCATGGCCCATTTAAGGCCGGAGGCCCAGATCGGGAAGAACGCGCGCATCGGGAATTTCGTAGAGGTGAAGAAGAGTGTGGTGGGAGACGGCGCCAAAGCATCCCATTTGACGTACCTGGGGGACTCGACGATCGGCAAGAACGTGAATATCGGTTGTGGGACGATCACGTGCAATTACGACGGGCGGAAGAAACACCGGACAATTATTCATGACGAGTGTTTCATTGGATCTGACGTGCAATTCGTTGCTCCAGTGGAGATCGGGGAAGGGAGTCTGATCGGCGCGGGCAGCACGATCACCCGTGACGTGCCTCCGCGATCCCTTGCGGTAAGCAGAGCCAAGCAGAAGATATACCAGTTGAGGAAGGGTCAGGGTCCCAAGACGGCTGATGAGGATCGGGACGTTTGAACTCAGTGGGAAAGTGGTCTTGGCGCCGATGGCCGGAGTCACTGATCCTCCCTTCAGGCGGATGGTGCAACGGTTTGGCGTATCGGCGCTATGGACCGAGATGATCAGCGCGCGGGGAATTGCGGAGGGCTACGCCTTCCGGACCATGGAGTTGACCGGGCACACCGTTCCCACAATCTTTCAACTCTACGGTAAGGAACCCTCGGTGATGGGCGAGGCCGCCCGCGCGGTGCAGAATCGAGGCGCGTTCGCCGTGGACATCAACATGGGATGCCCCGTGAAGAAGGTGGTCCGTGACGGGGCAGGCGCCGCGCTGATGAAGAATACGCGGCTGGCCGCAAAGATTGTGGCCGCGGTTCGGCGCGCGGTGACGATTCCGGTCACGGTGAAGATCCGGGCCGGCTGGGACGAAGCAAACCTCAACGCGCCTGACCTGGCCAGGGTGATTGAGGCTGAAGGCGCGGATGCGGTGGTGGTGCATTCTCGGGCGCGGTCAAAGGGACATTCGGGACCGGTGTCACTGAGTCTCCTGGCGGAGGTGAAGGCGAAAGTGCGGATCCCCGTTCTGGGAAACGGCGGTGTGTTCAGCGAAGCGGACGCGATCGCCATGATTCAGCGTTCGGGGTGCGACGGTGTCATGATCGGACGAGGCGCCTTGGGGAGGCCCTGGGTCCCGGGGAAGGTGATGCGTGCCCTTTCCGGCACGGATACGGCTAGACCGAATCAGTTCTCGCTTCGGGAGCTTATTTGCGATCATTATGAGGATGAGCTGCATTGGATCGACCGCGCCACAGCGGTTCGCAGGATGCGCAAGCACCTCGTCTGGTATTCCAAAGGGCTTCCCACCGCGGCCCGATTCCGAAAGGCCGTCCTGCGACTTGAAGAACCTGACATGGTCATGGAATCGGTCAGAGAGTTCTTCCCCGCGGACGTGATCGCATGACAACTGAGAAGGGTGACATGCAGGGTGTGACAAAGGGTCGAGAAGAGCCGCGCGAATCGCCCGGAAAGGTTCACACTTTGCTGAAGAACAGTATCGGCAATTCGATCGACGTGCTCGTGGAGTACCTTGCGGACAACAACATCCGGGACATTCACCCCTTGATCATCGGAGAAGTTGAGAAGCGGCTCATAAGCAAGGCTCTGGAGCGCAGTCGCGGCAATAAGGCTCAAGCGGCTCGGATGCTCGGAATGAGCCGTAACACCTTTCTCAGAAAGATCCAAAAGCTTACGTTGGAAGGTATCCGCCTATACAAAGGCAGACTCACCTGATGAGGCCGGGCGGGAGCCCGTCTTGGAACTTCCCGGAATCGCCGGCAAAACCCATGAGCTTTTGAAAATTCGGCAGGGGAGGCTTCGTCCGAGCTTGTCATTGCGAGTCCCGCGGCGCGCTGTGCGCGCAATGACACAGTTGAGGCGATTGCCCCCGCATAAATCAATGGATACCAGGTCTTCAACTTATTCCTTGACACATTCACCTAACAAAATATAATTAAATTAATTCTTAAAATCATTCAGGAGCCTTCCTATGGACTCAGATAAGCTCGCTCTGCTGGAAGCAAAAATCACCCAGCTGATCGAGCAAAACGACCTTGCAAAGAAAGAGCAGGAACGGTTCTCGCGAGAGCTTGAAACGCGAGATAAGCGGATCGGCGAGCTTGACCGCACACTCAAGAGACTTCAACGGGACCACAAGTCGGCCAAGGTTCGGCTCGACAGGATACTCGATAAGCTGGAGGCGATCACCTGACATCGGAAGGAGTTGATCAGGCGCCGCAGATCGATGCGAAGCGGGTCGAGTCGGCCGAAGCGGTGAGAATACGCTTGTTTGGCCGAGACTACACTGTGAAAGGACATGGTAATCGAAAGTACGTTGAGAAGCTGACGGAATTCATCAACGAAAAGGCGGAGGAGATCGAACGCCGCGCGCGAGTGGTGTCCACGCTGGACCTGGTTATATTGACACTGCTCAATGTCTCTGATGAACTCTTCCAGTGTCGGAGCGGTCAGGATGCGCAGGTTGAGGGGACCGAGGAAGAGGCGGCTGAGCTTCTCAAAGAGATTGATGGGAAATAGTGAACGGAGGCTAGACCCCCTGCGCGGTGCGTGAGTGACAGGTATTTTTTGAGCCAACACGCGAGAGCGGGGATCCATAACCGGCTGTGGTGAGCAAGCCTGCCTTGCAGCAGGAAGCCTGAAACAGCACTTACGGGTCCCACCTGGGAAACCAGGTTCAAAAGTACTGTCGCCACGGCCGACTGCGGGGGATTCCTCCAAACCGCGAGGAGACTAGAATCGGTTTTCAAGGATACCGGGATGTGGAAAGAAGCCTCTGGATCGAAGTTCGGGGGATCATGCGGCATATATGTAGGTAGACTTCACCTGGGCGCCATGCACGAGGACACCGTGTCCCTATCAGTTGATTTTTCCCAGCGTTTGCTTCCCTAGAGGTCTCTTCCCGCCCAGCATCGCTTCTGAAATAACCTCAGGACGGAGGAGGGTCGTGGAATCGATCACCTATTTGATTCCCGCCCTTGTCGTGTGCTTGGTGGGGATCGCGGCCGGATACGCCGCTGCCCGAATACTCGACAAGAGCCGGATGCAAACAGCCAAATCGGACGCCGAAGAGATCCTCAAGACGGCGAACAAAGAGGCTGAGACAATAAAGAAGGAGGCCTTGCTCCAGGCCAAAGATAAGCTCTTCCAATCCAGAACGGAACTCGAAAACGAAATCAAGGACCGACGCGGCGAACTGGCCGCGCGGGAAGCGCGACTGCTCAAGAAAGAAGAAAACCTGGAGAGAAAGGCCGGCCAGATCGAAGGAAAGGAAGCTGCTCTGGTTAAGCGAGAAAAAGAGATAGAAGGCGCCCACGCCAGAGCAAAAGAAAAAGAAAGAGAAGCGGACCAGCTCATCGCAAAGCAGTCGCAAAAACTCGAACAAATGGCCGGCCTCTCCATGAGCGAAGCCAAAGAGATGATCCTCAAGAGAGCCGAGGAAGAGGCCCGGCTGGACAGCGGCCGGATTATCCGACTCATCGAAGAAGAGACAAAGGCTCAGGCCGATAAGAAAGCCAAGGAAATCATAGGCGCGGCCATTAACCGTTATGCCGCGGATTTTGTAGCCGAGCGCACCGTCTCGGTGGTGCCCTTGCCGAACGAAGAGATGAAGGGCCGAATTATAGGGCGAGAGGGTCGCAATATTCGCGCAATGGAGGCGGCCACCGGAATAGATCTCATTATCGATGACACACCCGAAGCAGTGATACTTTCCGGATACAATCCCGTCCGCAGGGAAGTAGCCCGCATATCACTGGAACGCCTCATATCTGACGGTCGGATCCACCCCGCGCGCATAGAAGAGGTGGTCAAGAAGGTTAGCCAGGAGATCGAGGAGGCCATCCAGGAGGCCGGCCAGCAGGCGAGTTTTGACGTGGGCGTGCACGGGATCAATCCCGAGCTCATCAAACTTGTGGGCAAGCTCAAATACCGGACCTCCTTTGCCCAAAACGTGTATCAGCACTCCATCGAGGTAGCCTTCCTCGCGGGCATCATGGCAGCAGAATTGGGGCTCAACCAGAAGAAGGCCAAGAGAGCCGGGCTGCTCCACGATATCGGTAAGGCTGTCGATCATGAAGTAGAAGGCGCCCATGCAATTATCGGGGCGGAAATCGCGCGCCGCTACGGGGAAACTCCTCTCATCGTAAACGCGATCGCGGCTCATCACGGTGACGAGGAACCAACAAGCACTCTGGCCGTTCTCGTGCAAGCGGCGGATACTCTTTCCGCGGCCCGGCCGGGCGCGCGCAGAGAAATGCTCGAGAACTATGTGAAGCGATTGGAAGACTTGGAAAGGATCGCCGATTCCTTCAAAGAGGTGGGTAAGTCGTTCGCTATTCAGGCCGGAAGAGAAGTGCGCATTATCGTTGAAAATTCCAACATCGGCGACGAAGGGCTCGCGCTCCTGGCTACCGAGATCCGCAAGAAGATCGAAAAAGAGCTCTCCTATCCGGGACAGATAAAGATTGTCGTGATCCGTGAAGCAAGAGCCGTCGAATACGCCCGCTGACCGCCATCCCCCTGAGAGGCCCATGGCGCCGATCACGCTCGACTATACCTGCGGGCTGTAGCGTTTCTGAGAAATAGTCGCGAAGGAAGCCCTCGTCCTTGTTTTTCCCCTGAAAGGTGAACCGGAATGGTCGGGTAGTTTGCTGAAAGCGCCATGCTCTTGACTGCCGCGTGCCGCCGTCGGCTTCTGCGGTCGTACAATTTCAGTCAGATGAGACTTTCGAGAATAGCGATACATGACCGGCTTTCCTTTCCGTGGAGCTATCCATGCAGAAGGATGCGCTGATATCAGATAGAGAGCTCCTGAGGCTCTGCACGCTGAGAGAAGTCGTGGGGAGCTTTGCGCATGAGGCTGTTCAGCCTCTGAACGCTATTATGATCGCGGCTCAGGTTCTCCAGTTGCGGCTCGCGAAATTGCCTGCTCCTGAAGATGAAAAAAAGGCCATTTGCGAGCGCCTGGAGTTAATCGCGTCGCAAGTCAAGCGCGCCGGCGACCTCATTCACGAGTTCAGAGCCTTTGATAGAGAGAAGGATTCATGTGAAGCCCCTGTTCATTTGCACGAAGTGATCGACAAAGTTTGCGATAAGATGCGCCAGCAGTTCACCGCGCGTGGGTTAGACCTGATTATAGAGCCCCAAGGGCAGTTTCCCCCCTTATCAGAAGCTCATAGTGAAATAGCGGAAGACGTGGTGGTCCATGCCCTTGCCCACGCGAGAGAAACGGTTCAAGCTATGGCCGAGCAACGCCGCGAATCCGGCCTTCCGTACGCGGGAAGAGTCATGCTAAGCGCGGTGGAAGCTGACGGGAAGTTGGTGATTAGCCTGAATTGGAGCACGGGTCAGAGCCCCCAGGACCGCGTCCCCTCAGAAAGCGCACAGCCACCGGGCCTGCGGCTGGCGAGCGCCGCCCTGGCGGCCTCCGGTGGCGCTCTGGAAATCGCCCCGCAAGCCATAACCATCACACTCCTTCCATGAATCAGCCCCCCAAGGCGGGAAATTGAATTCGGACAGCTTAGGGCTTCCTGCAATGCGCTTTCGCGTTGACAGGATCTTGAAGTATGGTATGATATGCACTGCCATGATGCGGTATTTTTTAGTTTTTTTCATTTACGGGATGGAGATGGGTCAGTGAAGCCGGTCTTGGCGCCTACCAAAACCGCCGAGGGTCTCTGGTCCGGCAGGGTCACGTCACGGTTGTGTCTGTCCCTGCTCGCGTTCGCGGTCCTGGTGACGGGGTGCGGGTCAAATTCGGCGCTCGTCAAGCAGCCCATGGCCGAAAAGACGCCCTTGTCCGGCTCCTTGGCTTCCACATTGAGCGGCGGTTCTTCAAAAGCTCCCGCAGCAACTCCAAAGCTGAACAAATATCCATCCATACCTATGGAAGAAAACGCCCCTCGGGTCCGTCGCTTTATTCGCCAGTACGCGTATGAGTCTCGTGAGACTATGAAGAAATACCTGGCCCGCGCTGACGAACACCTCCCCATGGTCAAGTCGGTGGCGAGAGAGCACGGACTTCCCGTGGAAATCGCATATCTGTTCATGCTTGAATCCGGAGCGAATCCCGAAGCTCGCTCCCCGGCAAACGCCCTGGGTATGTGGCAATTCATGCCCGCGACCGCCAGGAGCTACGGACTGCGGGTGGATTCATGGGTAGACGAGCGACTAGATCCGGTAAAGTCCACCCGCGCGGCCATGTTGTACCTGAAGGATCTGTACGGCATGTTTGGGTGCTGGCGCCTGGCTCTGAGCGCTTATAATTCGGGGGAAAACAAGCTGAACAAGGTTCTATGCAAGGAGGACGCCGACGAGTACGAAGAGATCTCCACCAGCCGATACCTGAGGAGAGAAACAAAGGAATTCTGGCCGAAGTTCCAAGCCATCGCGCAAATCGCGAACTCCCCTGAGAAATTCGGCTTCAAACCTCTGAATGGTGAACCGTACCGCGCAAACTATGAAGTTGTCCCGGTCGAAGGGAATTACTCGCTCACCGGCCTGGCGCAGCTCTGCGCTGTGGAACCGGATGAGCTTTGCTCACGCAATCCCGCGCTGATTAGAGGCATCACTCCAAATAACGGATCGGAATACCCCGTAAGGGTGCCGCCGGGCAAGAAGGCCGCTCTCATCGCTGCGCTCCGCTCGGCGCCGAGCGATGCCGCCGACACGAACCTCGTCCATGTGGTCCATAGAGGAGAAAACCTCGCCCGCATCCTTCGGCGCTACGGAGTTAACAAGGACCAAGTGGCCACCCTCAACCCCGATGTGAACTTGAAGCGAAAGCTCAAACCCGGCGAAAAGATTCTCATCCCCGTGCAGCAGAAAGCCCTCAAGAAAACGCCTCAAGGCCGTCAACAAATCTCTTCCCTCAAATAGACCTCCCAGAAACATGACAGAACCTATGAGCTCTACGGGCAATATCCCGAAGCGTGGTCGTCAAATCTTGCGGATGCTATGAAAGGGCCCGGCGTGAAGCGGCCCTGGCCGGGTTGACCTATAGGGTGGCTTGGACGGGAGATGAGCCTCCCGGCCAAATCATTGCGCAACGATGCGCTCTTGTCGCCGATCTCCGAAGCTAAATCCCGGAGCCGCGGCCGAAGCCGAGCGCTCTCATGATTCGTTGTCGCCGGTTGGCCATGGAAGTTCGCATAAGGCGCATGAGCGCAAAGAGGGCGTTCGGCCCCCTCAATAAGGAGAGACAATGGCGCCGTTCATGGGCCCGTATCGCGGATTTCCCTGTAGGACGTGAGGGGTTTTTTGCCCGATGTGGGGCCGCGGCCGGATGGCCGAAAATTATGGAATAATTTTACATATCAGCATGATAAAAAATAGATCGAGAAATAATTTGATAAAATTTGATAATTAACTTCAAAAATACTTGACAACATATTTATAATGTGGTTGTTTCTGTCTTGCGACAAACCAAACCTAATCCTTCCTTCAGCCCGTTGCGATCAACGGGCTTTTTTTTTCAAAATCCGAATCACAAAGAGCCGTTTCAAATCCCCACAATACGAATCTCTTGGTTTCCCGCGCCCGAGAGACTATAATAGTTTCAACAGGCGAGCATTTTCCTTTACGTGAATCCGGGTTTCGATCAAGTGAAATCCGGATTCACGCGTTTGGCCCCAGCGTATCCTCACATTGCTTTTTCCCCGGCGTCTCACTGTTGCGGGCACGGGGAAGGCTGTCGATCCGAAGGGTCGCGCCCGCCGATTCCGTGTGTGGCGCCCAAGACGGGATTCCGGCTTCGGTTCAAGCCCGGGGCAGGCTTCTGGTCGGAATGACGGGCCGCGGTCTCTTGCCTGTTACTTTCTCCCTAGTCCAACTGAACAGTTACACTAGAATTTAGTTTTCGCTTGACCAGGAACCGCTTGTGATGTAGTGTTCGAAGTATCGTTGTTATTCCTAAGACAGGTCGAAACTATTGCGTTGCCAGGTGTGCGCA
>VGSG01000066.1 GCA_016875095.1 Deltaproteobacteria bacterium | reverse complement strand
TGTGGGCATGGGTTTCTTGACCTATTTCTTGCGAGATTGGAATGTCTTTGCCAACGTGATAACATCCGCGGCGGCATACCTTGGCCTTCTTATCGCTCTGGGCGGTCTTTCCCGCGAAGAGATCGGATTTCTTCCGGGGCTGATCAGACGAAGGAAACGGGAGCCGAATTCTTGATTTCAGTCGCGCGCCACATCATGAACAAGCTACCCGCGTCGGTCCAGGAGATGGCCCGAATCGTGGGGGATTTCGCGCCGAAGTCGCTGAAGTACGGGAAACCTTATCGAGAAGGTCTCCAGCTCCTTGCTCAAAGCAAATACTGGGACTTTCAAGAGCTCCAAGAGTACCAAGACAAATCGCTCCAGAACCTGATTAAGCACTGCTCGGCTCATGTGCCGTACTATCGTTCTCTGTTCAGAGAACTGGGCATAGCGCCCGACGACATCCGGACCCAGGCGGATTTGGACAAATTGCCATTCCTGACCAGAGAGATTGTTCGCACCCGGGGCAACGACTTGAAGGCCGAGAACATTCCCCGATGGGACACGCTGGACTCGCACACGGGCGGCAGCACTGGGACACCGCTCGACTTCTTGGTGAGCAAGTCGGTTCACGCCCTGGATCGAGCGCTGGTCAAGGACCACTTTCGTTCACTCGGCTGGATGCCCCGTGACAAGATCGCAGTGCTGAGGGGAGACTCCTTTGCGAGTGCGGCGCGACGAAGTCGTTACTTTCCCGGATCGCGCCAACTGGTCTTTTCCTTTAGGAACGTGGACGACCGAGCTCTGGCGGAAATCGTGGGGGCCCTCGCGGAGTTCAGTCCCGATTTCATCGTCGGGTTTCCCAGCATCCTCCAGATCCTGTGCGGATGGATGGAGCGAAACGAAAAGGCGATCAAAGCGCCGAAGTC
The DNA here is from genome assembly GCA_016875095.1 of Deltaproteobacteria bacterium. Taxonomy (GTDB): domain Bacteria; phylum Desulfobacterota; class Desulfomonilia; order Desulfomonilales; family Desulfomonilaceae; genus VGSG01. The sequence goes on along the minus strand of VGSG01000066.1, from coordinate 24,122 downwards.
AATCATCACTTCTTCCGAGACTCTGGAATGCGGGTTGAAGGAGAGGCTCGAACAGGCGCTGAAGGCGCCGGTTATCGACTTCTACGGCCACAATGAACTGACAGTGGCTGCGGTTCAATATGGATGTCGTGACATGTACCACATCCGAGGAGAACTTGGCATTGTGGAACTCCTGCCTATCAGGGAATCGCAGTACGAAATGGTGGGCACCAGTCTGCACAATTATGCGATGCCGTTCATCAGGTACCGGACGGGGGATGTGGCGATCAAACTCAAGGAGCGCTGTCGCTGCGGACTGAACCACTCCGTCCTGTCGGCCGTATCGGGGAGATTGGGGGACATTATAGTCACTCCCGAACGCAAACATGTCTCTCCATCAATTATCGACTACTGTTTCAACAACCTTTATGAGATCAAGGAAGGGCAAATTGTTCAGGAAGACTTGGATCGGCTCAGAGTAAGAATTGTCCCCTGGAAAGGTATCTCCGAAGCCACGAGGGCCAAGATTCTCGCCGATATAAACGCCACGCTTCAATCACCACGCATGGCCGTGTCCGTCGACGTGGTTGATCACATTCCTCGAACTCCCGGTGGAAAACGACTCATCGTGGTTTCAAACCTGAGGACGGAAGATATGTTCGGGGGCTCACGACGGACCGCGTGAGCCGCAGGACCCCGAGCAATCAAACACCGGCCTGCTTTTCCAGCCAACACACGAGCGCAACTACGGCCCAGATCTCCCGGTTGCGGTCCCGCACGCCGTTCATATGTTCCCGGAGGATGCCCTGACAGTGATCTGCGTTGAGCAACCCGGTTTCCGCAAGCCGTTTCTCCGAGAATAGATCCTCAATGAACTCCCTCAGTTCGTGCTGAATCCAGTAGGGGAGGGGAGGTGTGAACCCCTTCTTCTTGCCTCTTCGGATCTCCGGAGGAAGCAGGCCTTTCGCCGCCCTGCGTAAGAGCCGCTTAGTCTGCAGCCCACGCGCCTTCTGATCGGGACTGATAAGGGCCACCTTCTCCACCACCTCGTGATCCAGGAGAGGGACACGAGCCTCCAGAGAATTGGCCATGGTCATCCGATCGACCTTGGTCAAATTGTCGTCCAAAAGAAAGGTCTTCGCGTCCACGTAGAGAAGTTGATTCAGGGGATGCGCGGCGCGAGCGACTTCAAAGTGCTTGCTGAAGACCTCAAATGTGTCGCGAAATCCCATTTTCAGCAAATCCTCGGCCAAGAGCCGCTGTTTCTCCTCTTCAGTGAAGATTACTTTCCACCAGTAATGCCCTCGCTCAAGCGGCAATTCCGCGCCGGTCACGAACCGTTTCGCTCGGTAATCAAAACTGATCCTCTCCAAAGACGTGGGAAGGGACATGATAAGAGGGTCAATCAAGTATTTCCTGAGGGCGCGCGGGACCATTCGGTAATAAGCCGCCACTTTGTACGCCACGTGAGTGGGATATCCCGCGAAAATCTCGTCTCCCCCATCGCCGGTAAGCGCCACCTTGACCTGTTGCGCGGCTAGACGAGAAACCAGGTGCGTCGGGATGGCAGAGTAATCCGCGAAGGGCTCGTCAAAGGACGCGAGCAGGTCCGGTATCGACTCTATCATTCTCGGTTGAACCACCTGCTCAAAGTGCTCCGTTCCCAAGGTTCGAGCCACAACGCGCGCAGCCGGCGATTCGTCGTAGGAAGGGCGATCAAATCCGATAGTGAAGGTTTTGACCGGCGTCCCGAGCTTGGCTCTCATGATGGCTGTTACCATGGTGGAATCAAGGCCGCCGCTGAGCAAGGCGCCCACCGGAACGTCCGCAATCATCTGGCGCTGCACGGCCCTCTGCAAGAGTTCCCGCAGTTCCTCCTCGCATGTCCGCGTGTAAGCCTCCCCATCGCCTGCGGGCGGCAGAGGAATGTCCCAGTAGGCTCGAATTGTTAGGCCGTTGGCAGTGCAGGAGAGTGTGGAAGCCGGCGGGAGCTTCCGGATGGCCCGATACGCGGTGGCCGGCGTGGGCACATACAGGAGAGAGAGATAATCGTACAACGCCTGGTAGTCCGGGTCACGACTCACGCCTGCGGGCATGACGGCCTTAATTTCGCTCCCGAAGACAAGTCTCCGGCCGGGCTCCAGCGCGTAGAACAGCGGTTTAATGCCCATCCTGTCACGCGCCAGGAATATCTTCTTCCGCCGTTCATCCCACAGGGCAAACGCGAACATGCCGTTGAGTCGTCTTACGCAGTCCTCCCCCATCTCTTCGTATAAGTGAACGATCACTTCGGTATCAGATGCAGTGCGAAAGGCGTGCCCTCGATTGATCAGTTCACTTCGCAGCTCAAGGTAATTGTAGATTTCGCCGTTGTACACCACCTGTATTGAGCCGTCTTCGTTAGCAATGGGCTGGTGTCCGCTCCGGAGGTCGATTATACTCAATCGCCTCATGGCAAGGCCCACCTGTCCACGCACGCACAAGCCTTCGTCGTCAGGACCGCGATGGATCATAGTGCGGTTCATTCGCAGGAGAACAGCGGGGTCTATCTGAGCGGTGTGATCGAAGAGGAAGATGCCGCAGATCCCACACATAAGCAGTTGTCCTCGGGACCGCGGCTAATCCCGCTCCTGAAGGCGGATGGAGGCGAATTGGTCCAGCACCAGACCGAAAAACATAATGTTGATGCCTCCTGCAAGGAAGAGCACCACCCCTCCCGAGAACTGCTGGAACAGAATGAGATTTCGTATGCTGAGCGCAATGCCTATCAGCACCAGCGTCAGACCGGTAGGGAAGAAGATCTTGTTGGGATTAGCCATCGTGATGACTCGAAGAATTAGTTGAAGGAATCGGAAACCATCATGGAAAGGACGGAGTTTACTCTGAGTATGGGCAGGCCGTGGATTACCGGTTATGGGGACGAAGTCGACGCTGTACCCCGCGCCGATGAAACTCATGGTGGAGGTGGATGGAAATGAGAACCCATTCGGATAAATGTGGAGAAACCGGCAAGCGATGTGGTGATGAAACGCTCTGAGTCCGGACGTAAGGTCCCGCACGTTCTGCTCGCATAGGAACGAAGCGAGCCTCCGAAGGAAGAGGTTGCCCGCAGTGCGAAGCCGGCCGCCTTCTTCGCGGGTGAACGCCCTTGCCCCAACCACCAGATCATAGTGGTCCAATCGATCCAGCAGGCGGGGCAGATCCGCGGGATCATGCTGCCCATCACCGTCGATTATGGCGACGCGGCCCCCGGAAATCGCCCTAAGAGCCGTCTTGACCGCGGTGCCGTTGCCCTTTTGAAGCGGGTGCGAAATGACCTCCGCGCCTGCTTCCGTCGCGGCCCGACCGGTGTCATCCACTGACCCGTCATTCACAACCAAGATCCTGGCCTGGGGCACGTGCAGCTTCACTCCTCTGACCACGTCGCGGATCGTCCGTTCCTCGTTGTGCGCAGGAATCACCACCGTAATATCGTCTCTGACGGTCTGAGATTTGTTTGCAGCGCGGATCTGCTCAACGTTCATGGTTGCTCGTTTCGCGGCAGTGGCAATCTGGGATTCTCGCCTTGTCGCGCCGGCCCAAGAGAATCACGGTTTGGACGCGGTCCGACAAGCGAGAATGCGCAATCAAATAGCATTATCGAGGTGAGGTGTCAATTTCAGCAGAGAAGGATGTCGCTGGGAAGCCCTACCCTCGCAGTTTGCCCACAGTGTCGGTAAATACGAACGCCCCTGCATTGATGCCGCGCCGGCGGGCCAGGTAGGCTGTCAACCTCTGATTGCACCACCCCAGCCTTCATTAGGGGGCAGGAAGCAGAAGGGCGAGCTTGCAGCATTGGTGCTTTTCTTGTAGGATCGCTCTTCCGCGACTTTATGACGACAGGAAGATTAGACGGTCAGGGACGCAATACCTGGGCCCTCGTCCGACAAAAACCTTCTTATCTATTGCCTCACCCGCCTTGTGCTATAATGTAATCGAAGCGACGAGGAGGGATTGAACATGCCCGGAAAGAGCCCACATCAAAAAGACTACGCTGCGATGATCGAACGGGCGTCGGTTAAGAAAAAAAGAACCGAGATCGTTGATCGCGAAGGCCGAAAGATTGCCGCAGTGATCCCTATTGAAGATCTGGAATTTCTCGAGAAATTGGAGGATCAGATTGACCTGCTGGAAGCATTGGAGGCCGTCGATGAGGCGGTCCGCGAAGGCGGCGTCATTCGATGGGACGACTTCCTGTCTCAACTGAAAGCGGCTCGACCGTGAGCTATGAGCTGTTTATCCTGCCAAAAGCTCAACGCCAAATCAATGCGCTTCCCAACAAGGATCGGCAACGCATAATTGAAAAGATCAACTCCCTTCGCCAAAATCCCCGTCCTTCCGGCTCGCGCAAATTGGTGGACACTGACGAATTCTACAGGGTGCGCGTGGGCCAGTATCGCATCATCTATGCTCCATTTGACCAGCTTCTCTTTCTGCTAGTAGTCACGGTGGGGCGGCGTCGAGACGTTTACGAAAGGCTGAGGAAGAAATTCAGCAGAGAAAGACTGTTGGCCATGATTGCCGACCGCGAGCACTGAGCGTCCAGACCCTCGTACCCCCCCGGAACCAGTAAGAATCCATGCGCAGAGCACGAGGAGAAATACCACAAAGGCGCAAAATGGGCTGATAAGAAACACTTGGGCACTCTCAAGCGCCAGCTCAAGCGTGAGCAAGGATTCGGAAACGAGTCCGAAGTCGAGCGCTACCGCACGCTGATCAAGGAGTACGAGGCAGCGATGAAGCGGAAGAGGCTCCCACGGAAGCCGGTGGAGTAGGGCGGGTGGAAGTTCCTGTGGTGTTGCGGGTCCAGTGGGACTGAACTTGACGAAGACGGTTGCTGGCTCACTCAAGCGCCGGAGTGTAGAGAGCGCCGCGCATTCCTGACTCCAATGAGTACTCCCACGAAAGGGATAAGGTACAATAGGCTGAAGGGGGCTAAGACACAGAAAAGTATCGTCAACCACAGGGGTTGCCGGAGGTATCTAGATAACCGGAACACGAGATAAATAAAGATTCCCTTGAAGAACAAGGTGAGTATCACGCCCAAGCCTAGAAGGTCTTCCTGGGTCTCCGCTGCGGCCAGCACGCTAATTAGTCGAAAGCTTAAATTGACCCCCACAAGTGTAAAGAATCCCAAAAGGAAGAAGTTTCTTTCCTTGCTGAGGGCTCTATCGCTGGCCCACTGTTTGGCAGCGGGAGATTCCGAGATGACCCGACCGCGGTCAAAATCATAACCACAATCACAGAGTTTGGCTGTTTCGGGATTTACCAATCCACAGTGCGGACAAGCAGTCATCCCGTCCCCCTGAGGCTAACTGGTGCCTCGCCATGCGCGACTTCCACGATAGGTTGATTCTCTCCTTAGCGCCCGTTAAGAAGGTGCTGACACGAATCTTGCGAGACGCTCAAGCTGAAGAGTCCCGATAAATTTGCAGACACTTTTGCGCGGATCAGTTTTGAATGATTTCAAGCTGTTAGGTGGTGGCGGTGCAGGGATTTGAACCCCGGACACTGCGGATATGAGCCGCATGCTCTAACCGACTGAGCTACACCGCCGAAGATACAAATTAAATACCATCCAGATGTGGAGCCTGTCAAGATGCCCCGCCGGTTGGCACTGGGGTTGCAGTGCCAACGGAGCCATGCGGAAGGGTCATGGAACCAACAGCAAGAGAGCCTCCGAGGGCGACGCGGCGGGTCTCACAGGGGTCGATTCAGGAATATGCTGAAACATCGATTGTGGCCCACCACGATCGAGTCCCGCACCACAATGTTGAATGGCTGGAGCGCTTCCCGGAGCCGTTCCGCCTCCTCCCGGTCTCGAAAGGTCGGTAATGGCGGGCCGTGAGGGTGATTGTGTACCAAAAAGAGGGCGGAAGCATTGTACCGGAGCGCAATAGTGATGATCTGACGAGGAAAGGCAACCACCTGGTCCACAGTTCCCGCGCCTATGAATTCCTCGCCGAGCACTGTTCCGAGGTCGTCGAGCAGAATGACAAGGAGCTGCTCGTCTCGGACCCCTCTGAACTTTTCAGTGAGGCGCCGCTGCAGCGCTCTGGGATCGGTGAGTATTTCCGAGCAGAGTTTTCCAGGTTCAGCCCCACGCTTGACAATTTCGCCTGCCAGCCGCAGCAAGACCGCTACTCGGCGTGGAATACCGGCCTGTTCGGTCAGTTCTACCGCAGAAGCCCCGAGCACTCCTTGAAGAGATCCGAAATCATCCAGGAGCTTCTCCGGCATTGTCGCCACCTGGTCCGCCGGTAGCGCATAGCTCAGGAGAAGCCACAACATGTCGGCTTCAGAAAGGGCCTCTGATCCCTCGCGCAGGAGCAAGGCGGCCACGTCGTCGCAATGCGTTTCATGCATCGCGCGGTCTTGGCTTTTGCCAAATTTTCTCCCGGGCTTCTCCTTTGCCATTCTCTGAGATCCCCGGCTCTTGTCCACGATTTAGCGACCCAGCTTGCTCACCTCAGCAGTCCAATTTGGCGGTTCAGAGAGTCGATCTTTCGAATCAACGCTGCTTTCTTCTTCTCCAGAGCTCTAATCCGCTCACGGCGCAACTCCATTTCCCTGTTCATTTGGCGGATATTATTCGCGTCTTTCCGCGCCTGGAAATCGGCGATTTCGGCTTGAATCACGCTAATGTCAGCCTCTGTGACGTTGAGCTCTTCCTGTGTGAGCTGGATCTCTCGTTCCACTTGAGCTCGGCTTTTCAGCGGCGGTCTCGGGGGAGGCTTAACTGCCGGCTTCGGCTCCGAGGTCGGAGGGGCTTCCGGCGTCACTGCCGCAGGCTGGGGGAAGCGCTTCTCCGGCATGCTTTCCAGGCGCTGAAGTTGTCGCTCATAGAGGATCTCAGGGGGGACTTGCGCTTGAGCATGTTCAAGGCTCGTCACCGCGAGAACCAAAGGAGCGACAAAGAACCCGATTGTCATCGCGACGCCTGCTTGAAAGTATTTGTTGTCGACACTATGGGTAGCATTCATTGAACCAAATCCTGTCCACCTCTTCATTTGTACAACGCCCAGTAACAGGTTAGCGGCATCTTCTCCAGCCGTGGCGCTGTCCCGTTCCGCACGCCCCGCTTTGCCACCCTAGCGTCTAGGACCTTTATCGCGGGCCAGTGTTCCCTGGAGGCACGGTATCCAGAGAACGTGGTGATTCCGCCGCATCCATGTATTCCGCCTACCTCGAAAGCCAAAGGCCATCAGCTTCCCGACGCAGCTCAAACTCATACCCTAGGGCTTGGACGCCTCACCCTAAAAAGCCGCTTCCAGTCCAAGCACAACTGCGACGACGGGATCGATGGTTCTGCCCGGATTAACCCCGAAATTGTTCGCAGAGCTGGGGACATCCCAATTCGCTACGGATTTATCGATGCAGGCATAGCTGAACCATCGGCCGGGCTTCCAAAAGGCCACTGCCGCGAAGAATTCCCAATCCCGGAGGAGCTGCCACCGGATACCTGCATCAACTTCCCACCCAAGGTCGTTGTCCGGTATTGCGGGAGCAGGATCGGTATAACTCCCTCTCGCCCCGTAGGACACGGAGCCGAATGCCAATGGCGGTGTTGTACCTTGGGCAACGGATGCGGCAATGTCAGCCGCGGTGCTGGGTCTGACAAAGCCCCACCCGTAACCATGGGAATTGCGGGTTGCGGTCAGAAAACTTGCGTTAACCATCAGATTGGCTGCAACCATGTGTTCTACGACCACTCCGAAAGAGGAAGCCCCGGGAATGTCGCCGAATCCGCCAACCCCACCGCTGTAAGCGTTCGCCAATATGTCGCTGTATGTGCCGAACAAAGTGGGCGCTGCGTACTTGAATTCCTGAATGAGCGGCTGTCGGTCGATGAGCACACCATGACGCCTGTCCGGGCCGGGCAACCAAGCGTAGAAGAAGCGAACTTGCCACATATAATGGGAAAAGCCCAGTTCCACCTTGAAACGCCAGGATTGGTAATAGTCAGACGCAAACAGGCTTCCACTCCCATCCACATTATCAGGCCGTCCGTTGACCGTGCCGTCCAGGGAACGCTGATACCTAATCGTTCTGTAGTACCAGTCAAGTTCGGTGTCAAGAAGCAATCTTCCGTTATTGAATTCGAAAGCAAGATGACCTTCGAAGATGTCGGTATCCGCGGGAGGAAAAGATCGCCTTCGAGCCGAGGTATCCTGGGATTCCGGGCCTTCTCGATACTTGGACCAGATGGTTAAGAGTGCGGTCTTCCAACTACGGGTGACGCACTGCAAATAACACATGGTGTTCAAGGCCACGTCCGCATTGAGGTCTTGTTCGTTCCAATAGCTCACGGTCGTCCGGCCCGCCCGAGGGAAGTTAGTCTGGCCCCTGCGCCAAGGATAAAAACCCAGCCATATCTCCAATTGAGGCTCAGGATCGTAGCCCCAAAACCAACTGCGGTACGAACCCGCGTCAACTTTCAACTTCTCCTTTACGTCCTCTATCTCTTGCTCTTTCGACTTCTCGTTCTCTTTCCCCTTCTCCTCCGCCGTCTTCTCCTTGTCTTTCTTCATCTCCTCCGGCAAAGGGTCGAACTTCGGTATGAACGGTACGAATGAATACTGGATTTGAAAGAATTCTTCGGTTCGTCTGTACCTGTCGTACTGAATCCCTCTCCTCGAGCCAAAGAAAGTCTTGCCATAGTAAAAACGTCCAAGCGGAGTTTGCGCAGCGATTCGCCAAAGGCGCCAATTGCCGGTGGAAATGGAAGCGGATGGGCCGGGCGCCGTGTCCGTTGTGTACGGCCCGATGGCATACACAGCCTTTACATCTACGGCTTTGTTAATCTTCAGATGGGGAGTAATGGCGGTGGTCAGATTTGAGAAACCGGTGTTCGAGCCGGAAACCATGTTTCCGCCGAGCCAGCCATTGAGCGGCGCAAAATCCGATCCTGTGGAGCTGTTGTCGACGTTGTAAGTTCCGAAGAATCCCCGCGTGCCGAGCTGCGCGGCGTAAGAATACATCCACGTGGTATTGGCTTTTGCGGTCAGCTCGAGTGCAGACACTTGCCGGTCAAAGTCCCCCACCCAGACCAGCGCCGACACGAACATCGCTGTCGCGGCCCTGCGTCCCCATGCTTCCAGTCTCGTGGCCATGCAATCCCTCCCCCTCTTGAGAGCCGTTTCCACGAAACACGCTGTTTTGGCCGGTTTGAGACAAAGGATGTCGATCGGAATTATATGACGGTCTTGCGAATTGCGGGGTGTGGCGCCCCTGAATTCGTTGCGGCGAAGCCTCCCTGAAACCGAAAGACCTCCAGGACGGTCCGTCACAAGATCCGATAGCGTTAGAACCGTCGCCCGTTAATGACAAGGGTTATATTACCCCACTCTTGCGCATACCTCAGATCGCGGCCCTCTGTCAATCAATATCTCGTCGGTAACGGTTCGGATACGAGGGGAGAAACACCTGGTCCGGACACGTCATTGCGAGTCCCGTGGAAGGCCGGACGACGCTGTCTTGGCTGGAAGCCTAATGAATGAGCGGGTGGCTCGGTCACCATCCCGGCGCGTGGACTCCGAAGGATCTGCAGACGACGCATGGGTTCCGATTTTCGAACCAAACGAAGCGTAGGCCGTACTGTTTCTCTTTCGGATCGAGAAAGGGCAAAAGGCCGTCGCCGCGGTTTTGACTCAACCCACGGTTTGGTGTAAGCTTCCCTCTTAGGGGTGGCTATTTCTGATTCTCCTGGGCACGCCATCGTGCGGGATCGTTGGAGCGTGACTTTACCGGGCTCGGAGAACCAGGACCACCCTGAGACGCGCTTGTCAAAGTCCCAGACCCGTTGTCACGCCGAGGTGATATGATTGTTCTTCCCTGGTCTTGCCGGGCTCGCGGCAAGATCCCGGGTAAGGTGGTTCGCTCCGGTCATGTTAGAGCAACGCGGCAAGATTCCCATCTCGAAGCTGGTCGATGAGCTCATACGGGTTGGGCTCTACGACAGACACACGCAAGCTCGACTGACAATCCTTGCTTCAACCTACCGGGAAGCCGGGGACATCAGCCGAAAAGAACGCGTTCTCATCGAGCGCATCTTTGCGCGGCACATTGAAAACATACAGAAAGTGGGAGAGATACGCCTGCTATCATTGGCGGGCGTGGACAAAAAGCAGTTCAGCGGCGAAATCGCCTGCACGGTCAAGGAATTCCTCGGTTTTGGAAATCAGGGGCCCGTATATTCAGTCACGGTGAAAAACCAACCGTTCGCGCTCAAGCTGTACTCTGCCCGTGAACTCAAGGATGTCATGCTGGCCCACGGATCCTTCGGCCTCGGGGGAATACTCCATGAAGTGGAGAACCGCGGAGAACACACCATGCTGACCAATCTGGGGCAGAAGGTTTTCTCTCGTAAGGCCAAGGGTGTATATGCGCGCTGCAAGAAGATGGTGAGAATCCACAGCATTGGACTCGAAGAGGATTTTATGTACGTGCTGATGGACATGCTTGCCGTCGACCCAATCCACAAGCTGGATCCGGCGAAGATCGGCGGAGATCCGGTGGATATGGCCTCCTGGAGCGCGGATTGCGCCATCGGACTGTGTCAGCTCCACGTGGAGGAGAGACGCCTGCATCTGAATATACGCCCCGAAGCCTTTATCAAGAAGAACGTGGAAAAGGCGGAACGGCTGCCCAAGTACACCTTCTTCCACTATCCCCAGATGTACAATCGGAGGCCCGATAGTTTGTGCCTGACCACCGAATTCGTCATGGTGGACCATCTGGACAATTCGGTGGAAATAGCGGACAAGGGTCTCAAAGGGCTGGGGACAGTCGGGAGCTGGCTCTACATTCCTCCGGAAACTATAATCCAGCTACTCAAGACACTCAGAGATGATTATGAGACTTACGTTGAGAAGAAACAGCCGTTTGAGGAAGTGCGCTCCATCAAACTGAAAAGGACGCAGATGGACGATCTGTGGGCGCTGGGGCTGACGCTGTACGAATTCCTCAGCGGAGGCAAGAAGGCGTACGGGGAACCCCAAAGCCTGACCGACATGGTCAATTCCGTCCTACTGACCAAGTTTGACTTCTCGCCTGTTCATCCTCTTTTCCGCGATCTTCTCTCCGGAATGCTTGAAAAAGAGCCAATGAAACGGTTTCAGCGAATCATGGACGGATGCCCCGAGAGGATCGTTTCCAGAAAAGTCCTTGCGGAAGCGGTCCTGTATAAACTGGAGAAGATCGGCCTGGATTGCGGACTGTGAAACTCACCGGCGGAAGCCATCCAAGAGCCGCGGGGGAGGGTCGGCGCGCAAGGTGGGGCTCGCAAGACCTTGGGGCCTATTTCTTCATGAGCGTCTCCTGTTGCGGCGATTTCTCCTTCGTTGTAACCTTGGCCTGCCTGCCCGACTCCTCACCCGGTTTGTGTCTGTCCAGCCCAAAGGCTGCCAGCACGCTCCCCGGCCAACGGCGTTCTTTCCGCTCTTGAAAGTTCACTGAAGACGCGACCTTGTTTATTATCCGAGCCTTATTTGATGTCAGGACTTGAGTTCCTTTCCACAGCACGCCATTGGACACCAGCCCGTCGCCGGCTCGAAGCCTGTTCAGAAAGGCGACCCGCGATCCACTGCGCCTCAAGACGAGCAGTCGATAATGCGGCAAAGGGCGATTCAGTGAAACGCCCCGCGAGACAAAACCTTCTCGCGATACCACCGCCTGATGAAAAAGGTGATTGGGCCCCTTCCAAGCGCATGGGTACAGATAGAACGCGCCGACCGATCGATCTCCGTACACCATACGCATGAGTTCTCTGATGCCTCCCCAGCCCCTAAATATCGGCGCATGGCGATGAAACGCGTTGAACCCCAGGAGCACCAGATTGGTGTCGGCTTTTAATGCGGGGACTTGCTTCACAAGGCTGTCAAGGATCTCATTCCTCTGACGCGCCGCTTCCTTCCAGTCAGCGCTGAGGCCCGCGTGGAACACGGCCATGAGCGCCAGCGCGCACGCGACTCCAATCCGCAATACCGGACGCAGCTTCCCTGGAGCCCATCCGGTCGTCAACGCAGCCAAAATTATCGCCAGTCCGGGCGTCGCGGCTGAATAAACACGGCTGGACCAGTTGAAATTGAACCACGCGGTCTGTCCGTCGGGAATGCTTCCCCACTTGGCCAGGACCGTCTCCACAATTGTGGGTTGCGCGGACCCATACCCGGCCAACTGATAGGGCGCCATGCCCAGCATGAGGATTGAAGCGCCTAGCAAGAGCACGTAGCCCAAGCGGAAGTTACTCGGCGCGTCCGGGCCGGGTCGAGCCGGCTCGTGTTTCCGTTCATCATGGAAAAGGAGAACACCAATCCAAATCGCCACAGCGACTCCCAGTAGCCATGCCCAGTAGCAGGCGCTCAATTCCAAGAACGGCGCTGCGACGTAGTGGGGCAACAAAGCTATATATGACCAGACAAGATCCAAGGGAGGAAATAGATGAGAGCAACGCTTTTCGCCACCGTCCAAGATGAGGAATCTGCTCACGATTGCTAGGGCGAAGGTGAATCCGACCGCCGCGGTCAGACGAAAGTGAAAAGATCGAGCGGGCAGTGTTCCCGGTAGGCGTTTCCACAGAGGGATAAGAAAGAACGGAACGGTGAAGATAAGGAAACTCGGGGCCTCGTATGTGAAAAAGGACATCGCGTACAAGACGATGGGCAATCCCAGGGCAGTCCAAGAGCAGGACTTTTCGACCCACCGCTGGAACGCCAAGACACAACCCCAGAAGAGGGTCATGCTGAGTCGCGAGTTGTCCGTAGCCAGGACATACGTTAAACACGAGACCGAGGGCAAGAAATACGCTAGGAGGACCGAAGCGGTAACGAAGACTTTATCACGAGGGAATGCCTTGGAAAGACAGGCCCCCATGAGCAAGCAGGCGGCCGCGGCCAGCAACAGGGAGAGTAGATGGAATGGGATGCGATTGAAACCGAAAATCTGAAAAAGGCTTATCCAGTAGACACCTTCGAGAGGACGAAGAAAATGCCGGGTGAATTCGATAACGGCTGTCAAGAAATCATGCCAGTAGGGATAGCTGAAAATCCACCAGTCATCCCCTTCGAATCCGAAGTCGCCGGCCAAGATCGTGAGCGCGACGGAATACGAGATCAGGCCCGCGGCCAGAAGAACGAAAATGGATCTGTCTATGCCGGATTCCCGAATCGATGCTGCGCCGCCATCTTCCAGGTCAAGCCCTTCCGGAGACACACGTCCCCGTGCGCTCACGGACTGCAATTCGCACTGAGGCGCCTCAGCACGCCGAGCCGGCTGGATGAGCGGCGCGCTTTTCATGATTGACCCAGAAATGAGAGCATGACGTCGGCGGCACACCGTTCAAGGATGTGGAACGCGTAGCCGTTTGCAATTAAGTGATATATCTTGGAAATTGTGGCTTTGTCAACAAAATGTTCACGGGAAAGTGTTCGTTCGCTTACCCGCGCAAGAACATGTTCGAGGCCCACGGCAGGGAGTGTGTCGCCTAGGGACCGGGAAGGCGGAGGTCCTACGATTGGGCGGACCGCGACGCAGGGTCTTTTTTGCACGCGAACGCGCGTCTGCCGACCGACAGCCTCGGCGTAATTGATCCACGCCTCGATGATCTTGCAAACCTGGTCGAGTGGATTATACTAGAATCGATATCCGTGCCCGTGAGTGATGGCGCTCGCCAATCACTTGGATCCGAGGATGGCTCCCACGGGCGCTAAGGAGGCGCGAGAGCGCCGCCCGATCATTCCTGGGAAGTGCTGAGATGCCTTTGATGACACCTGTATTGGTAGAAGTTATTACGCCCACGCTGTCGAGCCTCAAACTCGATTGTCGAGCGTGCGGCGTCATTTTTTCCGAAGCGGGGGTTCATCAAGCCGATCATGCCGCGAGCTGCGATGAATACCCCCCGGATTGGCGCGAAATAATCATGCGGCTCTCGGAGGCAATTGACGAGATCTCGCGGCTGTACCGGCATCGAGTCCGGATCAAGTTCATTGACGCCCAGTCTCCTCTCGGCCTATGGAAGTTGCTTCGCCACCGGATAAGGCAGACGCCGGCGTTCGTGGTGGACGGCAGGAATGCCTGCGCGGGGTGGGACACACAGCATCTGGAGTCCCTGATTGACGCGCGGCTCAAGGAAGCGCCGGTCTGAGAGTTCGGACCGGAGCCGATCTCGATCCTGCGCCTGGCCCCACGCACCAATGCGCGTCCGCGAACGGGCATTCCTCTGCCGGGCGCCAATTCCGCCAAACGCCCAGTTCGGCGGGACGCACGAACGCATGTGAGAGCATTTTCCGGGGAGACGGCCTGGTTGTCAGGGGGTCTCCCCGGTTGTTTTCCCGGAACACGACGGGCGGTATCGATCTGATGATACGGTCTACTTGAAGAGGTGGGTAACCAGACGGTTGAGCATGGCCTCACCCTTTACTTCGGTTTCGAAGAGGGGGACGATGGCCCGGACTCTGTCCTGGAATATGTTCCAGATTTCTTCCATGTGCTCGTCCTGCATCTTGACCCGATTCCGTACGAATTCGGCCGAGTCGCCTCCCACCTCCTCCTTGGGGATGAGGCCGTTCACGACCACACCGCCCACCGGAATGCCGAACTCGTAGAACCAATTGATGAACCGGGTGATCACTGCGATGGGCAAGCTCTCCGGTAGAGTGACGAAAAAGAAAGCGGTGAGCGCATCATCGGTCAGGAGTTCTTTCGCGTGTCTCATGCGGTCCTTGAAACCGAGCAGATAGTCAAGGAGCGGATCCTTTTCCTCCTTCTTGGAAAACGAGAGCATCTGTCGCAGAGACTTGGCTTCCTCTCTACTCTTGAGCATCTTCTCGACCCATAGTCCATAGACCTTGGACATGCCCAAGAGGCGTCTCGCATTTGCGGTGGGCGCGGTGTCGAAAACGTAGAAATCATATTCGTCCTTGAACATGAGGTCCATCATGTTCTCGAACATGGCCGATTCCTCGAACGCGGGGTTCATAGTGGCCGATTCGACGAATTCGTCAGCCTTCGTCGTTATGTCCGCAAACTTGAGAAACCAGTTGATCTTCTCCCGGATCTCCTTCTTAGAGCGCTCGATAGTATCACGGGTGTCGATCTCGAATGCGTAGCAATTCGCTTCGTCGCACACGACTACAGGCTTCCCAAACACATCCTGCTCGAACATATTGGAAAGGCTATGAACCGGGTTGGTGGACGCGAGCAGTGTCTTCCGGCCCTGTTTGGCGGACCAGAGAGCGGCCGCTCCTGCCATGACGGTCTTTCCGACTCCGCCCTTGCCTCCAAAGAAGATGTACTTAAGCTTCGGACGCTCAGTCATGAACGTGGTCATACTTGTTGCGATCTGGTTCACTGGATACCCCCTGCCGGCTCAGAAATCACCGAACATGGTCTTGGCTAGTTTCTCAATCATCGGCAAGCCTGTCACGTCTCGCTCCATCTCCGGAACCGAAGCCAGAATCTCTCCTGCAAACTGCTTGTCGATCACCTCGAGATAATGATCCTGCATCTCAAAGCGGTGCTTAAGGTAATCCGGAATGTTCTTGTCCTTGAGCTCAGCGGGCAGAACACGATTGATGATATACCCGCTTAACGGCACATCGAACTTGGCAAAGAGCTGTGCAGCCTTCTGCGTGTCCTTGATGATCATCTCTTCCGCGGTCAGAACAAAGAAGAACGCGGTTTTCTCTTTGTCGGTCAAGATGCTGGAAGACTTGTTGATTCTGTCCTTAATGTACAGAAGCTCGTTGAGGATCGCATCCTCATCGAGTTCCTTCTGACGCCGCATCACCGCAGCGACTTGGTCATATTCACGCATCTGTTCCCGCAGTCCGGTGATCTTACCTATCCATGCGTCGTAGACCGAGGCCATGCTGAGGTAATAGAGAGCGTGTCCCAGGGGGACCAAGTCATAGATATAGTAGTCATACTCTGCCTTGACCACTATATCGACCACCTCATCAAAGATCGCGCTCTCTTCCATGGCGGGCTCGGCCGCTGCCGCTTGAATATAGCTTTCGATCTCTTCCGGGATCTCTTCCATCCCGTACATGTCGCGGATCTTCTGCCTAATCTCGTCCTGGTACGCTTTGACTCGACGGTCAGCGTCTATTTCCTGGGCATAGAGGTTCGGCATTATCTCTGTTGGGCCTTTTCCGAAGATGTCTCGCTGGAAGATGTCAGTCAGGGACGCCTGCGGATCGACCGAAAAGACCAGAACTTTGTGGCCTTTCTTGGCTAGGTAGTAGGAAGTTGCGGCAGAGAAGGTGGTCTTGCCCAGCCCGCCCTTGCCTCCAAACATGATGTATCTCCGATTCGGATACTGCTCGAAAATTTTCTCTAATGACATGCAGGTTAGCCCCCTGTCTTAATATGTCTTGGGTGAAAACGCGGCCGGACACGATTTGGTTTCCCAGCGACCCGCCAGCCTTTCCAGGCACGTGCGACAGCGCTCGCGCTGCGCTACCTCTACGCGAGGGCGTCGGTTAAATCTTTCTCTCTCAGCATCCGGCGCTTCCAGGTTGAGATTTGGGGAACCACATACGGCAGGAGCCGTAACGAATAGTACGGTGGAAGAATCGGCACCCCAAGCATGTCACCCATGGTGATGAGAATAAAAAGATGCTCCATGCTGGCCCTGGTCTTGAGCGCAAACCGCGCCGAATCGTGAGCCGCAACGCCGTAAACGAATTCCTTTACCGCCTGAAAGAAACCGGTCCTTTTTCTTTCGTCTTCCGCCATGGATTTTCTCCCTCTTCCATGTTCACCAATTGTTGAAAGCCCTGCTACGCATTCGCAGCCATGCCGCCCCCGTGAGCGCCGGTAGGGATGGCGTGCGAGAGGCTAAAACCGAGAGATCGGCCCCCCCGTCGGCAAGGAGATCGTCCTCGTCAACACGCGGTCCCACCCTTCGCTCCCGAAGCGGCAAGAAATCCGCTCGATCACGCGGATGCCAAGACTATTCTAACCGAAATCAGCCTTGTCCGTCAGGTCTTTTTCCCTAAGCATATAACGTTTCCATCCGGCAAGCCGCGGAACCGCATAAGGAAGAAGCCTTAGCGTGTAATAATGGGGCACGATCGGCACGCCCAGCAAGTTCCCCATCGTGATCAACATGAAGAGGTGCTCGAAATGGGCCTTCTTCTGGATGGCCACGAGAGCGGCTTCATGCATCGCCAGTCCATACAAGAACTCTCGCAGTTTTCCCCAGATGCTCTTCCCCTTCTCCCCATGTTTACCCGACATGTGGGTCGTCCGCCGCCGTTGCGTGGAAGCTCTCATGTTTGCTCATGGACAGGGACGGGGCAGACCCGTGTGTCTGCCCCGTGCGATTTCCTGAGCCCAAACGAGTCAGGATCCCGTCATCCTCGGCTCTAGGCCTTCGAAGGAGCCGCCTCGCCTCTTGCCGCCCGGAAGCGCCGAAACGCTTTGTACCCTTCCCAGGCCAAGATTAGGGCGGCCACCACCAGGAAGAGAGCCACAACCCCCATGAAGGTGTTTCCGATAAGAGCCTCGCCCTTGACCGCGCCTGAAAGCACTTTCACGACCAACAGGTTGTACGATGTGTAGAGCAGAGCGGCAATCGTGGTCACGAACATGAAGAGCATGGGGTAGAAGGCCCAGGCAACCGGGCGCCCCTCAGACACCATCCAGGCCGAGATGAGCAGCAGCGCGAGAGACGCCATAAGCTGGTTCGCTCCGCCAAAAAGAACCCAGAGATACTGCCACCAACCGGTCATGACCAGAACCAAGCCCAAAATGCTGGCGATTACGGTGCCCACATGAGCATTTCTGAACACCGGACTCACATCGCTGAGCAACTCGGAAGTCGCCACCCTCATGAACCGGATCACCAACTGCATGATCGTGATCGCGAGAAAGATCATCATAACGCTGCCGTAAGACGTGGCCACGTCCAGCGGAAGCCCCAGCACATTGAGAAATTGCCCCACGCCTTTGGCAAAGACCCCGGCGGGGCCAAGCTTGATCGCCGCCGCGTAATCCGCGGCTGAGGTGAAGATCGTCCCCGCGATGATGAGAGCGAAGACGGCCAACATCATTTCAAGAAACATGACTCCGGCGCCGACCGGGCGGGCATCCACTTCGCTCTCAAGCTGACGAGCGGTTCCGGAACTGGAAACGATGCTGTGCCAGCCGGAGATGGCCCCGCACGCGATGGTCACGAACATTATCGGCCATAGGGGCCCAATGGGGATCGAAAAGGTCGTGATCGCGGGAAGAGTGAAATTGGGGGCCTTCAAGATAATCCCGATGATCCCGAAAAACAGCCCGAAGAAGACGATGTACGCAGCCACGTAGTTAATAGGAAGCGCAAATCGCCAAATGGGAAGCACCGCGGCAAAATAGCAGAAGACAAAGGCGCAGATCGCCCAGAGCCACCTGCTATTAGCCAGCGCATCTCCCAGGACCGCATTTGACGGAACCCAGCTCCCTAGAGCAATGCCGAACAGAGAAATCGCCACAGTAACCACGGTGGTCAAGATAATATCCTGCTTCCACCGGTATATCATTTGGCCGGCCAGAACCCCGGCTATAGTCAAGAGAAGCCACGCCATGGGGGACGCCTTGAGACCGATAGCCGTGCTGACCACAACGTTTCCGAACGCGCCTGCGATGAGCAGTAGATAAAAATAAATGAACGACAGCAGGATGACTCGCGCTCGCGGTGATATGAGACGATGGCTGAGTCCGCCGAATGACGCGCCTTCATGCCTCATCGCGATCATGGCGCTCGCGTAGTCATGCACCCAGCCGATGAAGAAGGCTCCAAGCAATATCCAGAGCAATGCCGGCAGCCATCCCCACTGTATGGCAATAATTGGGCCGATGATCGGACCGGCGCCCGCTATGGACTTGAACTGATAGCCATAGAGGATATTGCGGCTCGTGGGCATGAATTCCACGCCGTCCATGTACATCTTCGCCGGCGTGGCCTTCTTGGGATCGGCCTTGATGACGTTGACGTCGATGTACCTAGCATAGACCCGATAGCCTATGAAGGCCACCACAAAGCCAAGAATCAACACAATAATGGCATTCATCCCCGCACCTCCTGCTTGCGGTAATCCATCAACTCTGAGGCCCCGGCGAAAACATTGTCCGCTCGAGCGCCGTTGATCCTAATTCACACTTTCTGTGCGCGAAGCAGAACGCCTCGTGGCTTTTTTCGCTGATCTACGTCGGTCGTGGATGATGGGGCGTTTATGGATCCAAACTCGTAACGGATGAGTCGGATCGCCCAACGCTCTGAGTATTCTAGGGAAGTGGGAAAGCCGCTACCTTACCCACTTCAGAATAGTGCAGGCCCGGAACGAGGTCAAGTACTATTTTCCCGGCGCCGCGCCCGGAATCTTTGGTGTGCGCGAGGGGATAGAGGGTCACGTTTATGACTGGGCATTGTGGCTCGGAGACCAGCCGGAATCAATATATAGTTCGAGCGTCGCGTGCGGCGGAGCTCAAAGAAACCGCGGTGACAGATACGAACAGACGAGCCGGAAGGAGACGGAGCGCGAGTCGAAAGAAACCATCGCAAGCAAGAGCCGATTCGATTCTACTCACTGATCAGATCTCGACCACAAGTGACGCATCGAACTCGGGATTCGGACAGCCCACGTATCCTCTGGGATTGCACACCACACGAGTCCGCTCGATCATGTAATCGGCCGAAGTGTGAATATGACCGTGCACCCAGAGCGCGGCGCCCGAACCCGCGAGCACATCATCCAGATTGGACGCGTAAGCTGCTGTGAGCACATCCGTTTGTCTGTGCGGAGGGACCGACAACATGCTGGGCGCGTGATGGGTGATAACGACCTTCTTGCCGTCCGCGGGGCAGCTTTCGATCTCTTTTCTGAGCCACGCCTTTGACCTGGAATGGAACATCATCGTGTCCCTGGGTTGTAATTTCCGGAAACGGTGTGTGCTGAGCCTGATGCGCTGATAGTCATTCATTTCTTCGCCCGCTGCCGCCGCTGCCAGGCCGATCCGATCGAAGAGCTTGAAGTCGGTCCAGAGGGCGCAGCCTAGGAATCTAACACCGTTGATTGTCGCGGCCTCATTTTCCAGTATGAGCACGCAGGTGTCCTTGGACTCCTTTCGCAGCTTGACTGTCAAGTAAGGAATTGATTTCCCGTAATACTCGTGATTTCCCGGCACGTAAATCACCGGTTTGGAAGGGAAGGTTTTCAGCGCCCATTTGAGCCCTGCGAGTTTGGGTTGGATATCTCCTGCGAGAATCACCACCTCGGCATCGGTCTGAGGCAGATCAAGCGGGCCGAAATCAAGGTGGAGGTCACTCAGGATATGCAGCTTCATCTAATGAGCGTCAGGGTCTAGCGCAGCGCGGAACGCGACATCGGGATGACTGGAATGCGGTCTCTTCCGGAATCATGAAGGAAAGAACAGCCAAGCTTTGGCTTAATGCCTACGCCCGAACACCTTCCAGCGTCGAGGGATGGCGCTATACCTCGGCGGCCTTGTCCATTGGCGTGTCGAGATTCAGGCGTTCCTCCGCGGCTCTTATAATGGCTTCGAGCATCTGAGGGTAACTCATTCCGGAGAATCCCGCCATTTTGGCGAGATGGCCGTCCCAGCACCACCCAGGATTCGGATTTACTTCCAGCAGCTTGGGGTTCTCGTCAGCGTCCAGCCGCCAATCGAATCGGGTGTAATCCCGGCATTCAAGGCGTTCCGAAAGCACCGTGCACCACTCGATCAGGGCCTTCTGCGTCTCATCAGGCAGGTCCGCGGGCGTAGACTTGATCTTCCAGTACGGAGAATCCGGGCGCCACTTCGCCTCGTACCCGCAGATACGCGGTAGATGGGGGGGGAGCGCGGAATAGTCCTCTTCAGTGATTGGGAGCACGGAGTATGAGCTTGGTGGGTTCCCCACAATCCCCACGGTAAGGTCCTTGCCCGTGAGAAGCTCCTCTACCAGGATGGGCTTCTCGTATCCCAGATCCCGGCGGATTTCCAGGATCGCGTTGATCAGTCCCTCCGCGTCGTACGCCACGCTCCGGGCAGTGATTCCGAAGCTTGAGTCGCCGAAGTTAGGCTTCACCAGCGCCGGGAATTCGAAGGGGAGTTCATAGGTGGAATCCTCGGGTTTGATGAAGTAGGCCTGCGGCACGGGAATGCCCATTTCTTTGGCCACCCCTCGCACCAGGGACTTGTCATAACAGAAGGCCAAGCACTGGGGTCCCGCGCCCGTGTAAGGGAATGCAAAGGTCTCGAGCAGCGCAGGCACGTGAAGCTCGCTCCGGGGATCATTCCTGAAACCTTCGTCGCAAAGATTCACGACCAGGTCCACTTTGCCGGCCAATTTGAAAAGATCCCGCACGAGCGTGTCATGGTTGGTGAGATACGTGAACCGGTAGCCCCTGATCTCCTCGAAGGCCGCCTTCATTCGGTCAATTGTGTAGAAGTCGTCATCGTCGAAGACAGACAAGGGCTTGAGCGGATCGGGCTTCTTGGGATCTCCCAGAACTATCACCACATGCTTTTCACCCTTGGTCGGTCGCTTTCGTGAAGGCACCCACTGCTTGCGCACCTGGGCCGTGGCAATAAGCCTCCGCTCCATCATGCCCAGGTCCTGAGCCCTTCGAGACGCGGGCGATATCTGCGCGGGAAAGGAGATCTCCATGAACCCGGCCTCTTGCAGGAGCCTCCCGAGACTTTCTTTGCAGTAAAGCCTTTCTGCATAGAACTGGTCTGCAATCACGCCCCGGGCCACGTGGGTCACCACCTCGCGCGATACCAGGCGGTCCGCGTCCGAAGAGAGCGAGCGCTCTCTGCACACGAAGAGGTTCTTGTCGATCCATTCCCAGGATCGGCTCTGGTAGTTGTTTCTCAGGTAATCTCCGTCCGCGATATCGATAAGAAGTTTACCCCACGGTTTGAGGACTCGCAGGACCTCTCTGAGCACTCGCAAGTCGTCGTGGACCGTCTCAAAGTATCCGAAGCTGTTCCCCATGATCAGGACCGCGTCAAACTGGTCGGCCTTGTAGGGAAGCTTGCGCGCATCCCCTTCCCGGAATTTGACGGCCAGCGTCTCTTGCTTGGCGTGCTCTCGCGCTCTCTGGATCAGATAATGGGACCGATCCAGCCCTTCCACGCACCTGAAGCCGCGGCGGGTGAGTTCCAGCGCGTGACGCCCCTGGCCGCAACAGAGGTCCAGAATGCGGTCCTGAACGCTCACATCCAGCGCCTCCACCACCAGATCTATCTCAGCCGCGGTGATGCGGGAATCATCGACCACATCTCCGTCCGTCTTGAGGTAGAGCCTGTTGAAGATACGGTACCACCAGTCGGGCGGGACGTGCTCTTCCAGGTTTCCCACGGGTCCGAGAGTTCTCGGCTTGCTGCGGGGTTTGCCGTTCCTTTGGGGAACGCTCGCAAGACTCATCCGTTTGCTCATGCTTAGCGACCTTCGTGAGGGGGTTATTTGATCACTGGGTCCATTTGCACAAATTGGATTCGATGTCTATGAGAAATGACCCCTCGGAGTAAAAAATCGCGCGCGCGGAATGCGAGGAAGACAGGCCCGGCTTTTGGCTATGAGACCGGCGCAACGCCGAAGGTCCACGTCCCGGTCTTTTGTGTTACAATCGTATTTGTCCCGCGTTGACGATGCATAAGATCCGCGCATGCGTTTCCGGCGCGGGGACTAGTTTGTAAGGGCGCTCCCCGCGTCCGGGAGGGGGTCGGTCTTTTGAACGAAGCCCTTTGGCCGTTTTTGCTCTATTTTTTTCTTGTGATCGGCTTGGCGACCCTAATGCTCCTGACGTTTCTGCTCGGCGAAAGACACAGAGAGAGGGCCACGGGTGAGCCGTACGAGTCCGGGATGGTGATTACGGGGTCTGCTCGGCTCCGATTTGACGTGCAGTTCTACTTGATCGCCGTCTTCTTCGTGATATTCGATCTGGAGGCGCTCTTCATCTTTGCATGGGCCGTAGGGCTCAGGGAATTGGGATGGACCGGATACATTGAAATAGCTGTCTTTATCGGTCTTCTCTTTGTGGCCCTCATCTATCTCTGGCGGGTGGGAGGCCTGGAATTGACAACTCGAAGGACTGCGGCCCAACGCGGTGAACGCGGGAATCACTGATCCCACCGGCGGGAGTTCTAGGCACAATGCGCTGGACACTGAGTAAGGCCGATACACGTCTCGAAGCGGAAGATAACTCGCAGGGCGATGCAATCCGGCGAAACATCATCTTGAGCAGACTGCAAGATCTGGTTGCGTGGGGACGTAGGAACTCCATCTGGCCGTTCAATTTCGGCCTCTCATGCTGTTATGTTGAGATGGCCGCCAGTCTTACCAGCAAGTACGACATTGCCCGTTTCGGTTCCGAAGTGATCCGAGGAACGCCGCGAGAATCCGACCTCATGGTGATCGCGGGCACGCCGTTCATCAAGATGGCGCCTGTTATCCGGCGACTGCATCACCAGATGATGGAGCCCCGATGGGTGATCTCCATGGGCTCGTGCGCCAATTCCGGAGGCATGTACGACATCTACAGCGTGGCGCAGGGTGTAGACACCTTTCTGCCGGTGGATGTGTACGTGCCGGGGTGTCCGCCTCGTCCCGAGTCGTTCATGGAGGGCCTGTTGCTCTTGCAAGAGGCTGTGGGGAAAGAGCGCCGTCCATTGAGCTGGGTGGTGGGGAAACAAGAGGTCCGTCGGGCGCCCATGCCCTCCATGCGCGATCTGAAACGGGAACAACGCCGAAAGATAACTGAATTGAAGAGTCCGGACGAGCTTTAGACCGACCCGGATTCGATCCGGTTCGCTCATATTTCGGCGACCTTGTGTATCAATAGGCGGAATCGAGGAAGCTTTCCTCCATGGAAGAAGCCCCGGACATTCAGACGGAGCTGGAAAACAAATTCGGAACAGGTCTTCTCTCCCCACAGGGGACTCGGGACGACATCCCGACTTTTTGGGTTCCGAAGGAACGGATCCTGGAAACGCTCCGGTACCTGAAGCGCGACATTCCCGGCCCGTTTGCCATGCTCTACGACTTGACCGCGATAGACGAGCGCCTAAGAAACCATCGGGATGGGCAACCTGAAAGCGACTTTTCGGTT
>VGSG01000065.1 GCA_016875095.1 Deltaproteobacteria bacterium | reverse complement strand
GTTCGCGCGCTCAGATCGGAGCTTTGCCGCGCTTGCCGCCGGCCGATTGCACGAGGCGCCTTGGCAAAAATGATCCGCCTCCTCTCCCAGCGGTCGCGTTGGCGGCGCGTTATTAAATACGTTAATTATTTACTAGTAAAGCACGTGGCGTGTCAAGTTCTTTTCGCTTACGAAGCTTAATCAGCCTATTACCATTGTGGGAGGGGGATTTGATGCTGTCTCAGAATCCGGGAAACCGCGGATCGCGGCACGATGGAACGCACTGCCGCGATTGGAACCCGCATCCGGCAGCGCCGCTAGCCTCCATGCGTAAAAGCGATCGTCCCTACCGTCGGCTGCCCTTAGACTTGGGCGCAAAGCCTCGTGACCCCCCTGTCGGCTTCTTGGTCCCAACCGCGGATTTCTCTTCGGAGGTCTTGCCCGTCGCGACCGATTTCTGGGGCGCAGGCGCTTGAGAAGCGGGTGGCGACGCTTTCATTTGT
Organism: Deltaproteobacteria bacterium; assembly: GCA_016875095.1. Classification (GTDB taxonomy): domain Bacteria; phylum Desulfobacterota; class Desulfomonilia; order Desulfomonilales; family Desulfomonilaceae; genus VGSG01. The sequence goes on along the minus strand of VGSG01000065.1, from coordinate 24,712 downwards.
TCAAACTGACGCGTATCGAAGCCTGAAGCTGATTGGCGGTTCAACATTCTCCCTATCATGTAGCCCATCATCAAGCCGCCAAGGCCTGTGCTCAGACTGTGGTCCCGGTGATAGCCCTGATTCGGGTCGGAGGCGATAACACGATCGCGTTGTTTGTCTATGTGGATTCTGAATATGACCTTCTCACTTCCATCCCGTTTCATGTTCTCGTTAGGGTCGTCGAAACCCTCTACTGCGCCGTTGTCGAGCATTGCTACCCCGATGGGCGTCGATTTCAGATGCGCTTTGTTCAGATTCTCAGCGAATCTTGTCAAGAACAGTTTCTCTTTTTCCGCGTCCATTCCCGTAATAGGAGCGAGTTTCTTGCCTTCTTTGTCCTTGGCCTCGCCGGCCTTCTCGGCTGAGCCCACAGCGGCGCCGGGGGCCGCAACCTCTTTATCCATTCCCTTGAGGGTCTCCATCATTATGGAGATCACCTTATCAAGGTCGATTCTCTCCACTTTCGGCTTACTCGGACCACATCCCACAACAGTCACGACCAAGATCAGCGCGACCAGCCAAGCCAAATATCTGTGTTTCATCTCTCCTCTTCCTTTTCTCTCGGTTCGGGTATTCCTTGCTTATGGCGGCTACAGATCGATGCGATAATGGACTTCATCGATCCCGTCCTCGTAGAAATCAATCAGGCGTCCGCATTCGTGAAAACCGGCCTCCTGAAGCGCTCCATCGACCTGCGGCAGATTGGAGGGGAAGCCGGCGAACAAGTACCGCGCTTGCGCCCTTTGTGCGTTCCCGGCCATACCATTGAGATCCTCTACGCGGAAGATCATCTCACTTTCTGCGTAGTCCCACTCGATGAAATATCCACCCTGCGTTTCATCTATCTCAGCAATGCCCTGCAATTCCAATCCTCTGGAGTCGGGTTCAAAAACGGGGCGCGACGTGTACAGAGACCCCACTCGCCTTCCGTAGGTCAATCTGCCTTCACCGGGTTGGTAATAGTCGCTGTAATTCAATTCCAGTATAAAAGCCAGAGATTGGTAGCAATCTCTTTCTTCTCTGTATTTGGCGGCCCTCTTGGAATCCGCGGAGTCGCCGGTATTGACAAAGACCTTACGTGCCCCTCTTTGGTTGAGAACGCTCAGAAGTTCCAGGATCATTGGGGGCTCAAATCCTTGCGTTCGTAGTTGAGAATCCAGGTAGGTCCGGGTGAGCCAATAGCTGTTGTCGGTCCCGTCTATATACTCGAACCCGGTCACCCCTTTGACCTTTCCGTCCACGGCCAGCACATACTGATCTTCCAAGCCGCCTTCCTCGAAGGCTTCTCGGGCGCATTCAAAATCATCCTCATCGCGTTGTCGAATAATTTCCAGGGCCTGACTTACGTCCGCCTCCGTGAGCGGCCTCAATTCCGCATTATCTGGCAGCATCCCTAAGACCATAGGCGCCTCGCTCTCTCCAAACTTCAAAACTGGGTGACTCTATCACACAACCGACTGCGGTTCCAAGCGCTCCGTAATCTGCCGGTCTTACGGCCCACATTGAGTTCCAGGCTCAGGCGAAGCAGGCGATATCGCATCTCGGGGCCGGAGTAAATGATGAAGCCATGTGAGCATACTACCCGGGACCAAGACAGGTCCGCCCGCCAAAATCAAAACACCCCAGGGTCATCCGCGGACCGGAGGACTTCTTCAAGCCCTTTACAGCCATGACCTGTGGCCGGTTCGGATCTTACGCCTAAGTCTGAACCGAAAAGCGTACCGCAACCGTCAAATTTTGAGGGAAACCATTGACATCCGGATTATAGAGATTAGTTTAACATCAAACTAGTTCGCGCTGGAGATCATTATGGCCACACACTACGCGGGCGCTGAGCAAGAGATCCAAGCCCTGAACTGCTACATCAAGCTCGCTCGCGCGACTCACACCGCTTCGATGCGCATTCACCGCCATCTCAAGGAGAGGCGGATCACCGCCGGACAGTTCGGGGTTCTCGACGCTCTCTACTTTCTGGGGCCTCTTTCCCAGCGAGATCTTGCCCAGAAGCACCTCATGAGCCCAGGAAACATGACCATGGTAGTCGATCACCTGGAGAAACGCGGGCTTGTCAGCCGGGAACGTCAGACTCACGATCGGCGTTTCGTCAAAGTCCACCTCACCGAGGAGGGAAGGAAACTCTTCGAGAGCGTCCTTCCACGTCATATCCGTGAGATCCAAAGCGTGATGAGTGTCCTATCGCCGACGGAACAGGATGAACTCGGCAGACTGTGCCGGAAGCTCGGCACGCGGCAAAACCGATGATACAGCGGTCATCAGGTCGTGTCCCATCTCTGCTCACGGGTAAGGAGATCGGTCACATGGAAACGGAAGGAATCAGTAGAAGGGAATTCATTTATGCCGCAGGAACATTGACTGCCGGAGCAGTCATAGGCGCCGCGCGGTCGGGACCCGCACGACCGCGAGGCAACACCGGAGCCGAACTGTTATGAGGTCATGCGGTTCGCCTTACGGTCCGGGGCATGTGGCCGATCCTGACAACAGGCGTCCCATCGACCCCGAAGAGACCGAGATTTGTCGGGCGTTTGGACGTCGCTTGGCCGAGACGGGCTGAAGCTCTCCGCGGGATGAGCTGAATAAACAATTCTGGAAGCGCTGGACGAAAGACTGTCTTGAACACCGCCCGGGATAGGCGCATGGGGGCATCAAAAAAACTCGCCTCCGCGTCTCATCAAAAAGTGTTTCTGGGGAGCGCCAAAGGAGTTTTCACGAGGATCCGTCGGCTTGCGGAACCGAGGCCGCCGAGTTCTCAGGATCAGTTGAAAAGGAGTGTTCGCATGGATCGGGTAAGACAAGTCAAGATGGTGTTAATCCCCAAACCGACCATTGAAGGGGCGGGCGTTCACCTAAAACGAGTATTCGGATCTGCGGAAGTTCCCCACTTCGATCCCTTTCTTATGCTGGACGACTTTCATTCAGATAACCCTGCTCACTATCTTAAGGGTTTTCCCTGGCATCCGCATCGCGGGATCGAGACGATCACCTACGTTCTCCAAGGGATCGTCGACCATGGCGACAGCATGGGAAACAATGGAAGCATCACGTCCGGTGACGTGCAATGGATGACCGCGGGGAGCGGAATCATCCATCAAGAAATGCCCAAAGGAGACGAGAGAAAGCGCATGTGGGGATTTCAGCTCTGGGCGAATCTTCCCGCGTCCCATAAGATGATGGATCCTCGGTATCGGGATGTGAAGGCCGCGGAGATCCCCGAAATAACTCTGGAAGGCGGCGCAAAGGTGAAGATCATCGCGGGAGAGGTGAACGGAGTTCGAGGTCCGGTCAGGGACATAGTCATTGATCCGACGTACCTGGACATATCCGTCCCCGCGGGCAGCGCTTTCGCTCATGCGGTCCGGAAAGGCCATACGGCTTTTGTGTACGTCATCCAAGGATACGGAAACTTTAACGGTGGAACGACCCCATCCGGATTCGACTCCGGCGCCGCCCGTCGGGACGGATCGAGTGTCGGCTCTGAACATCTCCTTCTCTACGGGGATGGCGACGCCATACAGGTAACGACCGCGGAACTTCCGACACGTTTCCTGCTTATCTCCGGCAAGCCCATTGGTGAGCCGGTGGCGTGGCGCGGGCCCATCGTTATGAACACCCAGGATGAGCTGAAAATCGCTTTCGAAGAGTATCAGAGAGGAACCTTCATCAAGCGCAAACCTGCCGGATGAGCTTGGCGCGCGCCGGAACCAACATCACTTGCAAGCCGTTTGTTGCGCAATAAAGATGCGCTGCTGAGATAGGGCGCGCGCAATCTCATTCTTTTGACATCTCTTTAACCGGAGCGCGTGGCTGGAGGGACCCGGTCGAGATTGCGCCGGTTCTCAAATTGGATTGCCAAGGCGCCAACGGCTTTGTTAGAATCGGTCGACTCGGAAGAAGCTTTTCGCACAGTAATCGAGCTGGGCAAAACACAATTGAAGAGGCATAATTCGCATATAAGGATTCTTGCGGGAGGGCTGAGGGGGAAGTGCTTTCCGGCAACAATGGGATTCCACAACGCCTTTCGCACAGGAAGGCACAAGAGGAGGAAGTATCATGAGAGGGCTCTTCGGTCTCTGGGTGATGGTCGCGGCAGCGTTCTTCGCCCAGGCGGCTTATTGCGGGGGCGCGAGGGAGATCATTGCCACCCCGGACGCTCCTAAGGCTATCGGCCCCTATTCCCAGGCCATCAAGTATGGAGATCTGCTGTTCGTCTCCGGCCAGATCCCTATAGATCCCAAGACCGGGAACCTTGTGACGGGCCCTATTGAAGAGCAGACGAAACTGGTCTTGGAGAACCTGAAGGCCGTGGTTGAAGCCGCGGGCATGACTTTGAAGAACGTGGTCAAAACGAGTTGTTTCTTGAAGAATATGGATGACTTCGCGAAGTTCAATGAGGTCTACGCCACCTACTTCAAGGAGAGTCCACCGGCTCGCGAAACAGTTGAGGTGGCTCGACTTCCCAGGAACGTTCTCGTGGAGATCTCCTGCATTTGCGGAAAATAGCTCGCGCTGCTTTCGGTAGAAATGGGTCCCTTCCCCCAGGCCCCCTTCCCCAAGAATGAATCGCACCGGCCGCTCCAGTTGGTGGTCGTAAGACCGCCCGTGCCGTTCCCGGCGCCATTCTCAGGCGCCCCTACGCTCATCCACTTGGATCGCGTATTGTGAAAATGATGAAAGATTTCCAACCACACATGGCGCAAGTTCAGGAGCGAGCACAGAAGAAATGGCGGTTGACTCGGCGATTCGGGATGTGCTACGCGGTAATGACCTAAGAAGATAGACGGACATTATTGGGGGCGATGAATATACAGGGTTTGCTGCGGCAGCCTGTCCAAATCCACGTTTCCACCCGAAAGGATGACCCCCACGCGCAACTCCGTCCGGCCCGTTTTGTGTTCCCACAGGGCGCCCACCGCTACCGCGGTTGAAGGCTCGATGACTATTTTCGCTCGTTCCCGCACGAACCATATGACAGCGATGATGCCCGTTTCGTCCGAACTTGAAGCGGTAAGTCTACGCAGATCATCCGGGTGAGAGGATCGGAATGGGTTGGTTTAGGCGCGGACAAGACTGATTCTTCTCCAAGGAGGCGCAAGAGTCATATGAACATCGCTCTGACGCCGGTGCGGTTACTCGAAAGAGCCGTAACCCTCTTCGGGCGCCGAACAGCGGTAGTGTGCCAAGGCCGGCGATGGACCTATAGTGATTTCGGCGAGCGTGTGAACCGGCTGGCGAATAGCATGGTTCAATTGGGGATACAGCCGGGAGACCGCGTAGCGTTTCTCGGTTACAACTCCCATCAGCTCCTGGAATGCTATTACGGCGTCCCGAAGATGGGCGGTGTTTTGCTGCCTTTGAACATACGGTTGATAGCCCAGGACTTCGAGTATATTTGTAACGACGGTGAGCCGAAGCTGCTCTTCATTGAGCCTGAGTTGCTCGATAGGATCGAACCCATAGTCTCGCGCATTCCTTCCGTGAAAGGTTTTTACCTTCTGGAACCCATGGCCGACCCACCAGAGTGGGTCACTGGATTTTATGAAGACCTGATAACGGGCTCATCGTCCGAATCGTCTTGGACGTCGTTCAATTATCCGTTCAACGAAGACGATATGGCGGAACTCTTCTATACGAGCGGCACAACGGGGCCACCTAAGGGTGTGATGCTTACTCATCGAAACCTGTATTTGCATGCCCTCTGCGCCATGGCCACAATGCCTGTGGCTGAGACAGACGTGCAACTGCACCTGATTCCCCTCTTTCACGTGAACGGTTGGGGCACGCCTCACTACCTGACGGCAAAGGGCGGAACCCATGTCATGATCAACAAATTCGATCCCGCAAAGGTCCTAGCCCTCATCCAACAGGAGAAGGTCACCCGGTTCTTCATTGTCCCCGTGATGGTCACAGCCCTCTTGGATTATCCTCAATTTTCTTCCTACGATGTCTCCAGCGTGAAGGAAATTCTCATAGGCGGAGCGCCTCCTCCCACGGGCATGTGCGCTCGCACGGAAGAGGCTTTTGGTTGTGTGGTCCACGGCGGTTTCGGTATGAGCGAAACCTGTCCCCTGATTGCGTTGCCCGAACTGCCGCCCGATTTGGACGGCGAAACTTTCCGGCGCCGCGCTCATGAGACATGGGGTTTCCCGTTGGTGGGCGTGGAATACAAAGTGGTGGACAGGATGGGCAAGGAGCTGCCCTGGGACGGAAAAGCCGTGGGTGAACTCCTGGTCAGGGGCGATATGGTAATGAAGGGCTATTTGAACAAACCCGATCAGACTGAGAAAGCTCTGCAAGACGGCTGGTACCACACCGGAGACCTTGTGTCCATGGGACCTGACGGGTCTCTGTACATCCGAGATCGGATAAAAGATATTATCATCAGCGGCGGAGAGAACATCTCCTCTCTGGAGATAGAGCAGGTGCTTTATTCCCATCCGGAGATCTTGGAGTGTGCGGTCATAGCCAAGAAAGACCCAAACTGGGGTGAGATTCCAAAGGCCATTGTGGTGCTTCAGCCGGGCTCAAAGCTGAGCGAGCGGGACATCGTAAACTTTACGAGAGAGCGGTTGGCGCACTTCAAAGCGCTCCGGGAAGCGACGATCTTGCAGGAGCTGCCCAAGGGGGGAACAGGAAAGATACTGAAAACGGAACTTCGCAGGATATACGGCGAGTAGACTGGCAGGAGGTTTGCCCGTCGGCAATCCGGCGCCATGCCGGTGCGTCCTTGCTTATCGTAGTCGCACGCGCGTGAAGCAGGGGAGAACGGAGCGCAAGAGTCCATGAAACTCAGAGATAAGGTAGCCATTGTTACCGGAGCGAGCAAAGGCATCGGAAAAGGAATAGCTATACGCTACGCGGAGGAAGGGGCGGCTGTGACCTTGGCCAGCCGGTCCATGGAGCTGCTCACCGCCATTGCTCGGCAAATCGAGGATGCGGGCGGCCGGGCGCTTGCCCTGCCCCTTGATGTGAGACAACCGGAAAGCGTGGAAGCGGTGGTCCGGAAGACTGTGGAGGCATACGGCCGCTTGGACATCATGGTGAACAATGCGGGTATTTCTATGGCGCACCCATCTGAAGACCTCCAGCCCGATGACTGGCAAAGGGCCCTGGATACAGACCTCTCCGGGGTTTTCTACGGATGCCGGTCGGCGGCCAAACAGATGATCGCACAAGGAACGGGCGGCTGCATCGTCAATATTACTTCCGTGTACGGTCTGGTGGCCGCGCCGATGCGAGCGGCCTACTGCGCTAGCAAGGCAGGCGCCAACATGCTGACCAAGTTGCTGGCATGTGAGTGGGCGAGCAAGAAGATACGCGTGAATGCCATAGCGCCCGGATACATACGCACGGAACTGGTGCAAGGCGTGATCGACAAAGGCATGCTCCCTGTGGGCGCCATAGAAAAGAGAACGCCGCAAGGCAGGATAGGTGAAGTTTCGGACCTGATGGGGGTGGCTGTCTTACTTGGCAGCGATGAGTCGGAGTTTATGACCGGCGCCATAGTTACCGTGGACGGTGGTTGGACGGCATATGGGTACCTGTAGCGGATTGCCGGGCGTGGGAATACGGCGTTAGGAGGCGCGCGATGCGCGTCTCATGCTTGTGGAACGAGCGGCTTTGATAATCGTTGAGAGGCGGGGCGGCGGAAACGGATGGTCCAACGCAGGACAGTACTTCATTTTGGAGGGTAACCGCGCGATGGGACCTCAGTCGATGCTCATAACCGATAACTCGGCGACCGCTTGCGGCCTGAGGCCGGATTCGATGTCCGTTCATGACGCCAAGGACCGCGACAAGAAAGCGTTCGCCGAATAATTCCGACCAAGGAGGTATGGACGATGGACGAAAAGGGTCGTGTAGAGAGTTTCGCGCTATCGGTAGAGAAATATGTGCCGGATGCAATCACTTCGGCCGTTTTTATGGTCGTCATCCTTTTTATTTTCGCGTCCTTGATCGGCGTCCCTCTCTCTCAAACCGTAGATGCCTACTATAAAGGGCTATGGATGCTGCTCGCATTCACAATGCAAATGACTCTGATCATCACCTTAGCCGCGGTGGTCGGCGCCTCTCCGATCTTCAGGCGTGGCATTAGAGCGCTGGCGGTAATTCCGAAGACCCAATTTCAAGTTATCGCGTTGGGCACTTTGGTGACTGCCGTCTTGGGCTACATTTACTGGGGCTTGGCCATTACGCTGGGCCCGGTTATTGCCATTTATTTTTGTGGTGAAGCAGAACGCAAGGGAATCAAAGTCGATTTCACGCTTTGTCTGGCGTCTGTCTTCGCTGCGCATTCTGTCTGGCAGTACGGATTGTCCTCAAGTGGGCCTTTACTGGTAGCCACACCGGGCCACTTTCTGGATAAGGTGACCGGGACTATGCCTCTGTCCACGACCATATGGTCTCCCGCAGCCATAACTCTGGTCATTGCCTTCACTATTGTGTTGCTCATTGTCACCCGTTTGTTGATGCCGAGGGTCCCCAAGACCATTGCCGAGTTCCCGGAATCGTACAAGTTGATTTCGATGCATGAGCCCGAACCTGACACCTCGAAGGCTGTCGCTCCGGACTCCGCTCCTACCGCATCTATCCCTGCGGAAGCCCTGACGCCCTTTACCTTCTCCCAGAAACTGGAAAAGAGTTCAATCATAGGGATTGTGCTTATGATCGGGTTGATCGTGTGGTTGTATCACCATTTTGGCGTCAAGAAGGCGGGCTTGGATTTCAACTCTCTCAATGTCATTTTTCTCTTTCTGTGTTTCCTGCTCCACAGGAATGTCCACAATTTCACGCAGGCGCTGCAGGAAGGGATAAAATCCGCCTGGGCCGTGGTGGTCATTTACCATCTGTACGCTACGGCTGCGGGTATACTGCAATTTACCCCTGCCGGGGAGACCATCGCCAAATTCCTGGCCGCGATTTCCACAACCTATACTTTCCCTCTGTTAATCGCCCTTTCCGGAACGATCGTGGCCGTGTTCGTGCCTTCCAGCGGCGGCCAATGGGCGATTCAAGGCTTGGTGACTTCCAAAGCCGCGGAGGCCGTGGGGCTGTCCTTTCAAAAGGGACTCCTATCACTGGGTGTAGGCGATCAGATGGGCAATCTTTGCTCTCCCTTCTGGTATGTGGTTGTCGCCGGAATCGCCCGTATTGATTTCAGAAAGTTCTTTGGCTACGGTTTGGTGTTTTCCGCTGTTTGGTTTGTCCTGGGCGTGATTTGCTTTACCTTGTTGCCGTGTTGAAAATGACTGTTATGCCGCCTTGCCCGACATCAGGCGCCCGCGAGCTTTATACAGCCTGGCATTGAAACTGACCCTCTTTCACCCTCTCCTGTCCCCTCCCATCAAGGGAGGGGGACTCATTCCCCTCCCCAGGCGGGAGGGGTAAGGGGAGGGGGCGTAGAGAAGGCCCAAAAGGCCTAAAGTTAGTGCGCAGCAATATAGGAGATTTACGCCGATTCGCGTTCAAACGATTCACTTGTGCGCGGCCGAGGTTGGGGGTCTCGTTCACTAAGAATGAAGCAGAGTTGTCAGGGATTACCGCGCTGAATTGGAGGCCAAAAGGAATGTCGCGCGTCTCTGAGCTGTTAGGTGTCGAGTATCCGGTCATTCAGGGCGCTATGGGAGTGATCTGTAACCCGGAATTGGTGGCCGCTGTTTCTGAAGCAGGAGGCTACGGCCTGCTCGCGACGGCTTTTGCGACCGACGCCGAAGTTGTGCGCGATCAGGTGCGATCCACCAAGGAGCTTACGAACAAACCCTTTGGCGCAAACCTATTTGCCATGAACCCCAAAGCGTTGGAATTCGCGGCGGTGATGGCTGACGAAGGCATTGGAGCGGTTACTGTGTCCGGGGGGTCTCCAAAGCAGTTGATTCCGTTTCTCCGTGAATGTGGAGTGAAAGTCCTGGCCCTGGCTGCGAACGTCGATTATGCGTGCCAAGCGGAAGCGCTGGGCGCGGACGCCATTGTGGCGGAAGGCAGCGAATCAGGTGGGGTGCAGGGCTTCGGGATCCCGTCAACGATGGTTCTGGTTCCCGCGGTTGTGGATAAGGTCAAGGTTCCGGTGATCGCGGCCGGAGGAATAGGAGACTCTCGGGGTTATAGGGCAGCTATGGCGCTTGGAGCCGAGGGCGTTCAAGTGGGAACGCGCTTCATCGCGACAAAGGAATGCATCGCGCATGAAAACTACAAGAACCTCGTCGTTCAAGCAAGCGACGTGGGGACCGTGCTCATCAACCTGGGCCGTTTTCAAGTCCGGGCTCTGAGGACGGCTCTCACGCGGAGGATCGAAGGCGGAGAGACTGAAGCGTTGTCGGTCTTTGGAGGTCCCGCTATGGAGGATTCGTGGATCAAAGGGCATGTGGACTCGGGGGTCCTTCCTGCGGGACAGATTTCCGGGCTCGTGAAAGATATTCTTTCCGTGAAAGAGGTTATCCGCGAGATGGTTGCGTGATGCCGGATGCGTTGAGCCTTTCCTTGGGCTTAGCAGTCGGAAACCCGGTCGGTCATAGAGAATGATGATCCGGTAATTTGGTCGGCTGCCGATCGGCGGGCATTGACAAGGCTGAGATTGGTTCCTAAAAGCACACGGAAGCTGTGACTGTTCGCGATTTGCGCATAGTTCTCGCCATTGGTATTTTGTACTGAGGAGTGACCGCGGACGTCATCATCCTTGATTGCGAAAAAGGAGAAACCGTTATGTCAAAGAAGATAGGACGGCGAACATTCGTGAAGGGGGCGACATCGGCTGTCTTGGGGCTGGCGACCGCGCCCTTATTGAGCGCGGGTCATTCTTACGCAGCCGCGACGAAAAACCGAGCGCTTGACTATCGGAATCTTGGGAAGACGGGCTTGAGGGTCACCTCGGTGAGCATGGGAGCCATGAATTGCAGCGACCCGGCCGTGATTCTTCGCGCCTTTGACCTGGGTGTGAATTTCTTCGACACCGCGCGTCGATACATGGGCGGCAGAAACGAAGAGATCGTAGGCAAGGTTTTACAGGGAAAGCGGGACAAAGTGCTCATACAGACAAAGGTTCGCATGGCGGCCGGCGAAAGGGAAAACCGAGAATCAGTGGAGACAAGCCTTAAGAGCCTTCGGACCGACTACGTTGATGTGCTTCTGGCGCACTCGCTCAAGACTCCGGACGAAGTCTGCGATCCTCCGCTTCTCGAGTTTCTTCAGGCAATGAAAAAGGAAGGCAAAGCTCGTTTCACCGGCTTCTCCACGCATACCGATATGGCGCCTCTCTTGAGAGCCGCGGCGAAAGCAGGTTGTCACGAAGTAGCCTTGACATCCTACAACTTCACCCACTCGAACGAGCTAAAAGAGGCTATCGCCCTGGCCGCCAAGGCAGGGATCGGCGTTGTGGCGATGAAGACTCAAGCCGGCGGCTACAAAGCGCACAATATGGGTGGTCTCAGTCCCCATCAGGCCGCGCTCAAATATGTGCTCATGGACCAAAATGTTTCCACGGCTATTCCAGGTGTGACCACAATTGAGCAGATCGAGGAATGTGTTTCCGTAATGGGAACGGAGTTCTCGAGAAAGGACTCGCGCGCCCTTCAACAGTATGATTCCTACCTTCAAGGACGGATTTGCACTATGTGTGGAGGCTGCGAGGGGGAATGCCCTTATGGCGTGAACCATACCGATTTCATGAGAGCTGCGATGTATTACGACGGATACGAGAATAAGAACCTTGCCGAGGAAGCGCTTCGAGAAGGCGGGCTGCTTCAGGCGGCTAAACGCTGCTCAGAATGTTCATCCTGCTCCATCGTGTGTGGGAGAGGCGTTGATGTGCGGGCGCAGGTGGAATTGCTCAAACGCGTTTTTGCGTAGCGGTTACGCTTCCAGGACTGGAGATTGTTATGAGAAGACGCAATTGGATGGTTTTGATATACTTGTTTGTGTGTTTTCTCGTTCCCCGTCACGTATTCACCCAAACATCAAACATGGAGCCACTTGTTCCGAAAGAAACCCCTGATGGTTGGATCGCCAGAGGCGCGCCTCAAACTTTCACGAAGGAAACCCTGTTCGAGCATATTAACGGACAGGCCGACCTTTTCTTGCAGTATGGGTTTGAAGGGTCGATCTTCGCGGTCTATGGGAATAATAAGTCGAGCCAAGAGAAGATCGACCTGGACATATATGACATGGGAGCTGTGGTTCAGGCGTTTGGTGTTTTCTCGAGGTTCAGGCAAGACGATCGCCCGGGCGGTATCGGCCTGGATTCTTATCTGGATGATCGTTATGCTTTTTTTTATAAGGGCAAGTACTTTGTTGCGCTGCAAGCCACGGAATCAAGTTCTGACGGCATCAAACAAATCGCAAGGACCGTTGAATCGAGGATCGTGGATAGTTCGCCCCCGCCGAAGGAGATTGGGTATTTTCCGAAGAGAGGACTTAAGCCGGGCTCGATCGAATACTATCCACAAGGGCTCATGGGGCGTCAATTTCTCAAGAGGGGCTTCAAAGCGACCTACGTGAAGCCGGACAAGACGGAGGCCGCGGCAGAGGGTCCGGATTCCAACCTGTTCATAGCCGTTTTCCCCAATCCTGAGGAAGCGGAGAGCGCGTTTAGGAGCTTCAAGGAGGTTTTGATCAAGAAGGGAAGCGCCCACGCGCCTCTTTCGCCGCAAACGGGATTTGAACCGGCAAGAGGGGAAGACGCTTATCAGGGGAAACTTATCATCGCACACAAGGGCCCCTACCTCATAGGCGCGGCAGGCTTTGAAAAAGAGAAGGACGCCGAGAGCCTGCTGGCTGAATTGAGCGCGTCAATAAAGTAAGACTTCGCGCCGCTCAACCGGATGAAGTAACGCTCTGTTTCCATTTTTGGAGCATACGTAAGAAGTCGCGCGCATCACCTTTCATGTTGACCGCGCGCTGTTTTGCTCAGGCCGCGACCTCATTGTCGGTTGCAGATCGCGGCTTCACCTTCCGTTCGATCTCGTCAAGTTTCTTGTCTTTGGCCACCTCAAGATCATACCGTGCCTGAAGGTTCATCCAAAATTCGGGACTCGTCCCAAAATATCGGGCCAATCGTAGAGCCGTGTCGCCGGTAATGGAGCGGCGCCCTGTAACAATTTCGTTGATCCTTCTCGGGTCTACGCCCAATGCCTCCGCGAGCTTATTCTGGCTTAACCCAAGCGGCTTCATAAGGTCCTCAAGTAAGGTCTCCCCGGGATGAACCGAAGGAAGTATCTTCTTGCGCATAGCGTCACCTCTCAATGACAATCACGGATCTCCACCTCGTACGCGTCTCCATCCAGCCAGACAAAGCAGATTCGCCACTGATCGTTGATGCGAATGCTGTGTTGACCTGCGCGGTCTCCCTTGAGGGCCTCAAGCCGGTGGCCGGGAAACACTCTTAAGTCCTGCAAGGACTTCGCTGCGTCCAGGTGGCCCAACTTCCGGAGAGCGACAGATTGGATGTTCGGTGGAATCTTTGAGTATTCCCGCTTGAACAGCTTTTCGGTCTCCTTTTCGCGGAAGCTCTTTGTCATAATGTAGTGTATAGCGCTATGCACAATAAGACAAGCAGTAAAAAGAAGCGCGGAGTCTCAGAAAGTATATGACTCAATACGAATTTCTATAGAAGGCTGCGTCGAGATCTGCGCCTTTCGATTAGGATGGAATCTCCCTCTCCCTTCCCTCTCCCACCAGGGGAGAGGGTTTTATGACCCCTCCCTTGATGGGAGGGGGAAGGGGGAGGGTGACCTTTGGCGCAAATCTCAATGCCGTTAACTATAGTGTGCTGTCCCGTTGATTCCTTGCATAAACATCTGCCGAACGAGGCGTCTGCTCCTAGGCTTGATTCGGACCATTATGCAGCGTAGTTGCGGAACAGGACACTAGGTGTGCACTTGCCAAATCAGCGGCCACCGCAGCAAACCACCGTGTGAAATGCGCACGGCTGCATAATATTATCAAGACGTTAGCTAATGAGGCGATCACCTCGCCCCACTTTCGTCATCTCCTCAGTTTGGACAGCAGATTGATTATCTCTATGTACAGCCAGATCAACGTAACCATGAGCGCGAATGCCGCGTACCATTCCATGAACCTGGGCATCCCTTGCCTGGCGCCGGTATCGATGAGGTCGAAATCCAGCACAAGATTCAAAGCCGCGATACATACTACAACCAGGCTGAAGCCGATCCCTATGATGCCTGAATCGTGAATGTAAGGAACTCTGAGCCCAAATATGCCCAGCACGAGAGAGACGAGGTACACGAGAAAAATCGCGCCTGTGGCCGCGATGACTCCTGCCTTGAATCGTTCGGTGGGTTTGACCACGCCCGACGTGTAAGCCAAGAGCATGATAAAGCACGTTCCGAAGGTGAGCCCAACAGCTTGAATCACAATTCCCGGATACAGGCTTTCCAGGTTCGCAGAGATGCCCCCAATAGCCAACCCTTCGAGCGCAGCATAAATAGGCGCGGTGACCGGCGCCCATTCCATCTTGAAAACGGTCACCAGGCATACAACCAGCCCGCCTATCAGGCCAATGATCATCCACAACCAGGCTGAGGCAGGGTCTCTGAGAAAAGCAAACCACGTCCACGCCGCGCCGATTACGACAAGCCCCAGTAGCGCAATTGCCCTGTTCATGGCGCCTTGGACCGTCATGGTCTCGCCCATGGCGGCCGTGCCCGCGACTTGCCCCCAGGTCTTCTCTCCGAATACGGGATTTGAAGTCTTCAGTTCCATAGTCTCCCTCCTGATGGTATGTGACCTAAATTATTTGCCGTGGGTGACCGCGATCTTCTCAAACATGATCACGAGCCCTGTCGCCAGCGTATAGAGTGAATCGACGATCAGATTGTCTTCCGCAGTGTCGTCGAAAAAGATGTTCAGTGTTGATTCCATGCCGCCGTCCGGCTTCCAATAACAAAAGAGCATCGGTATTCTGGGCAGAGGATGCAAGACCACCGCAATGTCCGAATCAAAGGCATTGGGCGCTGGTTCGGCGCCAAAAATGTGGATCATAATGTCAAACAAATCCGTGTGGGTGTCCATCACCTGCTTCAACGGCTTTTCACACCGCTGTCCAAAAAGGCGAGCCCACGTGGCCCCGTTCTTAAGCTCTCGCATGGGAACCCAGTTTCCGGACGCGGGTTTCCCGGAGCACGTTATCACATAGTTGAGAAGCGGAAATGTGACCCACCCGTGCACGTGGCAGTCAGACGTGACAGTTCCGTGGGAATCGACATGGAAGTCCTTTCCAAGACATTTGACCGCGAGTCTTCCCTCTGAAAACGAAGCCCCCAACCTTTCCGCGGAAGCGCTCAGATCCAGGCCCGCGATTTTCTCTCGCAAAAGTTCCAGCGCCTTCGACTGTTCCCGCTCCAATGTCCTGGATTGGGAATTCTGCACGTTGAAAGTCTCCAGCGCGACTTTATCGATATGAGAGCAGTCTGCCAGACGGTTTTCGCCCTTGAATACGGCGGCTGCAAAGGCCAAGCAGGTAGGAACCCCGCAGTCCTTGCAATTCGTCCTTGGCAGAATCTTAAAGATCTCCATGGCATTTGTAAGTTGAATCATTTCCTCTACTCTAAATCCTTCACTCCCCATGGGCTCCCCTGATTGAAACCGCCGCGTTGCTTCGCGCGACAGAATTCAGGCCACAATTCTCAACAGCTTCCAATGGTGTCTGATAAGCTCAGCGCTGTCAAGCGGAAGAAGAAGCGCCGTTTCCGCCCGTCTTTGGTCTATTCGAGCGTAGGACCGGCCTCGTTCGCTTTTATTGGGGCAACGACTCAAGCCAGCTCAGCACCTCATCGATACCCGCTGACGGCACGCCCAAGTGATCGGCGGGCACGGTCACGAATCGACTCTTTGGATGATAAGGCGCTTGATCGAATATGTAGCCCTTGGGTGTGGCCCAGGGATCCATATTTCCCACGATATACAGAATCGGTATCGGCCTCCTGATTGAAGCGGCGTTGTTGGGCATGACCGCGGGGCCTTCGGGGTCCATCCAACTGAAGTAAACGTCGGGACGCACAACAATCTGAAACGCGCGGCCCATATTTGCGTCGGTGAATTGAACTGGTCGGTTCGCGTTCCCTTCCTCGATCATCTGTTTGGCTCTCTCCACATCATTGGCGCGACGTTCACGCATCGGGGACGCTTCCGGGGAATGTCCCGGCGCCAAGCAAATGAGCCCGTCAATTTCTCTGCGAGTTGCCGCGTACCTTATCGCGGCATTGGCGCCCAAGCTCTGCCCTGCCACAATTATTTTCTTTGCTCCCTGTTTGCGGAGAGAACCGCACGCCTGGTCGATTTCCCGCATGGCGTCATCCACGGTGGCGTCATATATCCGATCGCGAGACCACGGCATCGTAGGAGTCGAAACCGCGTAACCCGCGCTTTCCAAATTGCTCGCCAAGCCGCTGATCACGGTCTCTGGCGATCCCTGCTTCCCGTGCATCAACACGATCCCGACCTCGCTAGGATCGGAAGCAAGAGCCGCCAGACTGAGAACCGGAACGCAGAGGAAACCAAACGTAATAAGGATGCGCTTCATAGAACACTTTCCCCACAAGGGACAAGCCGATGTCATGCCAGCGGCCAAGAGAAGTTGCGCACGCGACGCGTCGCATGCCCGACCCGGGTGGCGAAATGCATTTCTTTCCAGGAATCGCGTGCAGTGTACCCGGCGACCCTAATGCCTTCAAATCATTTCACGCGTAGTTTCACAGGCTTGGAAAATTTCCCCGAGTATCCGTCAATGATCTCCTGCCTTCGGAAGCAGTCTATCGTATGATCGTTCACCATTCCCGTTGCCTGCATATGCGCATAACACACCGTCGATCCGACGAATTTGAAGCCTCTTTGACGCAGGTCTTTGCTCAGGGCGTCCGACTCGCGACTCGTGGCACGGTAATCTTCCAGCTTCCTGATCTCGTTTACAATCGGCTTTCCATTGACAAATCGCCAGATGTACGCGTCAAAGCTCACGAATTCGTTTTGGATCTCAACAAAACGTTGAGCGTTGTTGATTGCCGCGAGTATCTTGGCCTTGTTTCTGATAATGCCTGGATTTGCGAGAAGCTCCTGCGCCTTCTGCTCGTCATACCGCGCAACCTTTTCAGGGTCGAAGCGATCAAACGCGATGCGATAGTTCTCCCGTTTTCGGAGCACCGTATACCAACTCAGCCCCGCTTGAGCCCCTTCCAGGACGATGAATTCGAATAGGCGCCGGTCGTCGTGGACCGGGACGCCCCACTCTTTATCATGATATTCGACGTAATCCGGTTTCGTGAGATCCACCCAAGGGCAACGGAAGATCGTTTCTCTTTTCTTCATATCTGCTCCGAGAAATGTTTTGCCGTCCGCATGACTCCAGTCGGACCGGCTGGAACTGCTCTCTTGATTGGGCCAAGATCCAAAAGTGGACGATGAACTCGGCGCGATCAGGCGGAAGATTGACCCGCGCGGGGCCTTTAAAAATCTCCTCGCGCACGATGTCCCAGAGCCGATGCGCATCGGTCAGAGCCTGAACGGTTTTCCACCACCGCCTACTGCTCGGATTTCTTAAAGCTGATGGCAACGCCGGCCCCACGATCATCGAAGGTTGTCTCGAAATTCTTGAGGCTCTTAAGATAGTCTGCATAACTGCTCAGCCCGAAGTAGCCGCGTCTGCGATCCGAGACATTATGCGTTACATAGCAGCCGCCGACGACCAGCTTCGGCGCTACAGCGTCAAAATAATTCTTATACCAATCTTTGTCCGCATCCGAGAAAACGAAGTCGAATGGTCCCTTTAACCTCGGAACAAACTCGTGGGCATCGGCGAGCCGCGCATCGATATATTCCGAAAGCCCGGCTTTCTTGAAATTCTCCAATGCCGTTTTGTGCCGAGACTCATCGATTTCCACGGTTATCAATTTCCCACCGGTTTTGCTCAAAGCCCAGGCAATCCAGATTGCGGAATGCCCCGTGGAAGTGCCGATCTCAAGCGCCTTGGTGTATCTATTTTTGATGATGATGTCGTAAAGCAGCTTGCCGTCTACTTCCGGAATGTTCATATCGTGCCATTTTCCTCTATGACCGTCGAGGAATGCCTGCGCTTTCTTATCCAGAGCCGTGACTTGGTCTTTTCCTTGCGCAAACAGCAATGGTGCGAAGGCGAAAAGGAATGCAATAATCATGAGTTCTGCAATCTTACGCTTTGTCATATGGAGTTGCTCCAAGTCTGAATCATGCAGCTTGCTCGCCATCCGGGAGTTCTTCCGCGTCCACCGGACGGTTGACGGATCGACTCCACCCCAAAATGCCGGCGTCTTATCTCCCGTGACTCGCCGGGAGTCCAAGCGCCCCTATCTCCCTTGAAAAGAGCGTCTTTCACCTCTATCCGGGCCTATTTTAACACACGCGACTCCTTCAGCAACGGTTCATTCCCGTGATCTTCACCCCAACAGAGCTTGCCGATTAGCGCCCGTCCGCGGCCTTCCTACTCCGGAATCATCCCTACGCCATTCGACGACCTCTTGACAAGTAGCCGGTGCGACGTCTTCGCGGTCTTGGAAGAAAAGGTTGACGGTTTCGCTTGGCGCCACTACTTTGTCAAGAATGGACGCTCACCGGAAACGCCGGAGAGGGGAGAGCGCTCTTTGCGACTCCAGGAATTCCTTGGCGCTCTGACAAGAGCTTGCTCAAGACCATGAATACAGGAGGCGTCTTGCCATGAAGATTGTCCGAGTTGCTGTCGTACAGGACTCCCCCATAGTCTTCGACAGAGCGGCCACGTTGGACAAGACCTGCAAGCTGCTGGCGGAGGCCGCGGGCAAAGGCGCCCAATTGGTTCTGTTTCCGGAAGCCTTCGTTTCCGCGTATCCAAAGGGGCTGGACTTCGGAGCTCGACTGGGAATGCGATTCCCGTACGGGAGAGACGATTATCTGCGTTACTTCGAGAGCGCTGTGGAAGTCCCCGGAGAAGCCACCCGCATTCTCGGACAAGCTGCAAAAAGATTAGGCGTGTACCTTGTTATCGGAGTAATCGAGCGGGACGGGGGAACCCTTTATTGCACTGCGCTCTTTTTTTCGCCTCAGGGCCAATTGCTGGGAAAGCACCGCAAGCTCATGCCCACGGCTCTGGAACGGCTGGTATGGGGATTCGGCGACGGCTCCACCATGCCGGTTTTTGACACTCCGCTGGGCAAGATAGGCGCGGTGATCTGCTGGGAAAACTACATGCCCCTTTTCAGAACTTATATGTATTCTCAGGGCATACAAATCTATTGCGCGCCTACCGCGGACGATCGGGATACATGGCTTTCGTCCATGCAGCACATTGCCCTTGAAGGCCGCTGTTTTGTTCTGAGTTGCTGCCAGTATCTGCTCAGAAAAGACTGCCCCAAGGATTACGCTGCGGTCCAAGGTAACGATCCGGAAACCGTGCTCATGCGAGGCGGGAGCTGCATTGTTGGACCGTTGGGCCAAGTGTTGGCCGGCCCGAATTATGATGGCCCGTGCATACTAACCGCAGACCTGGATCCGGACGATATTGCAAGAGGTAAGTACGACTTGGACGCGGTGGGGCACTATGCCAGGCCGGATGTATTCCAGTTACATGTAAACCTGCGTTCGACGCCCGCGGTAAAAGCATGGCACTCTACTGAAGAAGATCCTTTCGGCCCCAAAACGGAGTGATTTTCGCTGTTTCTATTCATATTTTCACGAAGCAATGGAGGCAACAGGTTAGGCCCCGCTCTTTAACTATGAAATACCATGTTCCAGATACGCAGCCGCATGATATCTTGACTTGGTATGCCACGCCGCGTACTCTCAGGAAAGCAAAGTCGCACACCTTCCGGAGGCGCCATGCCACTCTCGCTGGCAGAAATCGAAAGGCAGGTCAGTCAGCTCACCTTGGAGGAAAGGACTCGACTCATCAGTTTCTTGATCGCCACGCTTGAGCCGTCTGACGAGGCTGACATCGAAGCCGCTTGGGAAGCAGAGGTGAGTGCCCGCTCAAAGGAGATCCAAGAAGGCAGCGTCGCTCCCGTCCCCGCTGACGACGCCCTCGCTCGTGTGCGCCGCAGCCTGCTGTCTTCCAGTTACAGGTGAACCTGCGTCCGACACCCGCCGTGAAAGCACGGGACTCTACCAAGGAAGACCTTTCGGCTCAAAATCAGTGTGATTCTCTCTTCTGTCGTTCCAGATTTCACGAGGCAACGAGGCAAGGGGGTTAGGTCTTGATCAGTTTTTCTCGTATCCAACTTGGATTTCGGCGACAATCGAGCACGGCTATGACCAGGACTTCGTCTTCAATGATCTTGTAATAAACGGCGAATGGAAACCGCTTCGACAGAAGTCGATGGTACCCGACGACCAAGGGATGGATGCCCTCGAAATACGAGAGGGAGTCGATATCGGAGTAAAGCGAATTGAGGAAATAGGAGCCAAGGCCGGGAGACCGTCGTTCGTAAAATCGGTATCCTTCTTCGAGATCTGTCTCTGCGGCGTCGAGGATCGTTACTCGCACGACGCCTTGCCTCTTATTCTGTCCTTGGCTTCTTCCCAACCGGAAACACTTGCATTTCCGGCCGCTAAGGCTGCCTCGCGATCTTCTAGGATTTGCTCATGCCAATCCGGCGATTCAAGAATCTCCCCGTGTTTAGTCAGATCGTCCCAAATTGCTTCCATAAGATCGAGTTTTTGAGCAAGTGTGAGTTTCGATAGGGGCAGATCGACTCTTTCCATAGTGGTCCCTTTCATGAGCCATCGGCATTGTCACTCTTTGATCAGAGTGGCCCACGAGCCCGGCAGTGTCAAGCAGGAGTAATCCTAATCCGGCTAATCCAGGGACACCATACCTAATTTGCGTTGAAGCGTGAGAATCAAGTAAGATGTCCCCACATTTCCGATCCGAAGCACTGACTAAGTTTCACTGTCTACGTCCCAACCTTTTTGACATCCCATGCGCGGGGCCCGTCATAGCTGAACCCGACGAAGCAGTTCACCGATGCGTTCTCATCCCGACCGAAGGAAAAGCCTGATTTAGCTGGCACGAAGAAGGCCTTGACTCCGCCGTTGAGTTCGACAAGCCCCTTTTGTGGCCCGCCGATAGAGGCGATTCGTCCATTCAAACGGATCAGAGCGTCTGTGGACTCCCAAAAGTCTCCCGCCCACTCACCAAGTCGACTCTGGTGGACCAACGCCGCTATCCCATTTCCAGCACCGATCCACTCGAAGCTACGTGTCCGATCTCTCCTGAACGCGGAAAGCGCCCGACACTCTTCCAGCGCTCGTTCCGCGTCGGCGGCGCTCTGAAATGATCCTTCGAGTGCACGGATGGTATGCAGGACGTACAAGTAGTACGCAGCATCCAAGGCACCCGTGTTTGCCTTCCAGTAGCCAACTCTCTCGATGATGGCATCCAACGAAGGAGGCGTTTGCGACTGCCGAACCGCTCGTAGCCACAGTCGCAAGCTAGTAGAATCGTTGACCTCTTCCTCTAGGTTCTCCTCCAGAAGCCCTCGAACGCGGTCCGTCTCCTTCTTGGTCAACGCGTCCCACCTGCCGTCTTTTCGTCCCAATATTGTCCAGACGATCTGCCGTCGCACAACGGGCTTGGCCACTCCTGGACGCGATAGCAGGTTGTCCCAAGTTTGCAGTGCTGTTGAGTAGTTCTCGTAGGTCCGCTCAAGTCTAGCACGGCACTCCAGAACATACCGACTGGGCTGCTCACCTACATATAAGTAATTTACTCTGTCAAGCAAGTCCTCGGCCTTCTCCAGTGCGTCTCTTATGAAGGGATCGGTATCGGGTCGCGACAGTACACTCCAGACTGTTTCACCACGTTCCCTCCCTGCCCGGTCCAGCAGATCGATAAGCATCTGCACCTCACTAATGTAACCGTGCTCGATGTCAGGGCACAGTCGGCGGGCTTCTTCAAAGCTATCTGTAGCCTTCTTCGCTGTGTCAATAGTCTGTTCGACCGTTGCACCTTTTTCGGCATCTGATCTCATTTTTTGTCTGAGAATCATGCCATTCATATGGTGAAGCACGTGATCGTTCGGTTGCAGAGAGATCGCGAACTCGATGCAATTGAGTCCTTCGTCGTACTCCCCGTTGAGGCCGAGAAGCCGCCCCAGATGTGCATGGAAGTGAGCCTCGAGGGGGAAGCACTCGGTCAAGTGACGGAGGACCTCAATCCTTCCATAGGGTGACGGAACTTCGTCGATAAGTTGGGCGAATAGCTTCTGAGCAGAGCGCTCCGTCCCAAGCACCTCGATGTTATCGCGGTAGACAAACACTCGGCGAACCAGCTCAAGCATCCGATCACTCGTCGTCTGGTCTACTCCTCGGCAGAAGCTGGCGAACTCCTTCGCCCAGGACGAGAGATTCTGCCGCCACACTGCCCCGCGCTCCATGCTGCTTACCGGTGCTAAGACCTGCTGCATGATCTCGAGTGCCACCAAATGGTGAGCAGTCCTCCACTCACCTCCGTGGCTGACCATCAGAAGGTCTAGCGCCGATCTCGCCGTATCGGCGAACGCAGCGGTGAGATCGAGCGTCTTGGAGCGTGGTAACCCCAAGAGGGAAGCGAAGGCTTGGGCGGGGATGGATTGCTGTCCGTAGTAGTGGGCCATAGCGAGATAGACAAGAATGCGCCGATGCAAGTCCGAGAGCTTTGCAACCCTGTTCTCTACGTATCGAGCCAGGCCACGGAAATCCTTTCCGAATGCGGTCAGACCAAAGAAGAAAGCGTTGCGCTGCGGATTGTTTCGCTGTCTGGCAAACTCGTCGAGGAGCGTTCTTTTCGATGGGACCGCTTGTACGTAGGCGTTCCTAAAGCGATCTGCTTCGCCATCGGTAAGCGCTGCTTCTAGCCAAAACCGCCCATCAGTCTTTCGTCGACGGAAACGACGGAGTACTTGCAGCAGAACGGCAGGCGTTTGACCGGCCTTCAAGAAGTCGTACAAATCGTCAATGTCCCGTTCCGAGTGTAGCCCTCCATCGACGACAATAAGCACACTACTTTCTGTCAGTGAAGTGACCTTGGCGATTCGCTCCGCCGTATCCCGTGCCGCGCACCTCTTCAAAGTGGCTACGGGAAAGTTGTTGTGAAGGTCCCACGCCACGCGCCGACCGACCGTTGTTCCCCCTCCTCCGGGATCGTGGTACAAGTTGATCCGCACCGTCTGGCGCCGTCGAAGATCCTCCTCAACCTGTCGCTTTACCCTTGGCGTGACGTCCCGATCACAGTCGTGATGTAGTTGGAGGTTTCGCCAAGTGACATCAGCACCGCGCCGGTAGTCTCTAGGATCGTCATCGCCGCTGAGGCCCGTCGATCGGTGGACGAGATCGAGATCCTCGCTCATCCACAGCCAGTCATTTGAGTCCACCTCGATAGGGGCTCCGGATGCGGTAGTAAGAACGCAACACTCATCATCGGTTCTTTGCAGATCGGCATAGTGCACCGCCACTCCACAGCAGAAGCTTCTCAGACTCATCTTGATGAAAGTTGCCCCAACATCCTGGCTGAGCACATCGAACGATGGAGCGTCGTCAGACACCACGACGACCTCTACACTGTCACCGAACGCCCCGTGCATTTCTTCGATCAGGGTCCGCAGATGCTTGTGCAGACTCGCCTCCGACCAAATCAGTATGCCCACGACAGGAGTCGGGCTAATAGAACTAGCCATACGTTGGAGTTGTCGACCGAGTTCCTGTTTGTAGGCATTCAGCCAGGACTTGTGGTCGCCTGCGGCGAGAGTTTCCCGGCGCCCTGACAGTCCACGAGCAAAAAACCAGTGGATACCTGGTTCAGGCTGTACGCGGTATTCGCCTCGGACTACACGGTGGATGACACGATGGTGCGCGAGCGAACCCGCGATGCTATTCAGTAACCCAGAGTCCTCACTGGTCGGATCGAAGTCGATGACACAGCGCCAGGGTACCATCGAGAGAGCTTGGAGCGATGCCGGTGAGGTTGCTGGGACTCGGTCGATAGCCAGGACGTAGCTCGTCGCTGGGTCGAAACGGTGAGCAGCTTCCAATAAACGACGCCAAGCGTCATCCTCCGGCTCTGGTGGGACTCCTATGTTCCCGATTTGGAACCAACTGAAGATGCGCTTGAGTTCAGAGCCTACTGCCCGATCATTTTGAGTCCCGCGGCGATAATAGACCGCGCCCGCCTGCAGTCCCTCGAAGTCCTTTACCGATGTGTAAGGTCCTTCCCGGCAGACGGGAATCTCCAGCACACCAACCTGCATATGCTCGAACATGAGAGGGTAATAGGTAAACCGAGGGTGCGGTTGGACTCGACCGTGACCAAACGCATCCTGAAACTCGACGTCGTCATACTGGCGGCCGAGGCCCACAAGGGTGCTTCCTTGTTCAGGAGTCCATCGCACTCCGAGGACGATCCGCCCAGGCTGCTCGCGCGGTGTATTTGACATCGCAAGGACATCCTTGAGGAAGACGTTGCGAGATTTCTGGAGGTCATAGCCGTCCGCTTTGAAGTCCAGTATCTCACCTTCTGGCTGTCCGATGAGTTGCTGAAATTCGATTCTTGTCATCTTGGCAGCCCCTTATCCCTAGAGCTGGTTGCAAAACCTCATAGACATTTTCTCAAGGTTATCATGATGCAGGCCACCTGGAAGAAGGCCACGAACATATTGATATGATTCTCGTA
>VGSG01000064.1 GCA_016875095.1 Deltaproteobacteria bacterium | reverse complement strand
GCCGAATCGACGCTCGATCCGCAACAGAGCAACTGGAAAAGGTTATTTTGACGATTGAGCGGTTTCTCCGGCCTGCGCAAACGAAGATAACCAACATCCATGACTGAGGAGCTGCAACGAATCGTGAAAGTCTTCGGCTTCGGTGACCACTCCGAGGCTGCGCCTCGGAGATGAGTAGGAAGAGCGCATCGTTGCGCAATAATTTGGAGGGGAGACTCATCTCCCCTCCAAACCACCCCATACGTAAACCCCAACAAGGGCGCCTCAGAGCGACGACTTCCATAAGGATTTCTGATACGGAGGCTGAAATGGCCACGACCACCGGCGGACGCATAATAGCCGAGATGCTGAAAGAAGAAGGGGTCGAAAAGATCTTCGGCATCGTGGACGGCACGTACCTTCAACTGCTCAAAGGCGCGCGGGATCTCGGCATAGAGCTGATCACTCCACGGCATGAGACAATCGCGGCTCACATGGCCGGAGCGTATGCCCGGCTGACGGGCAAGCTCGGAGTATGTATCGCGAGCAACGGGCCCGGGGTCGCCAATATGCTCTCCGGCGTTGCGGTGGAGAACGCCGAAGGGAACCGAGTGCTGCTCATAACCAGCTCTCGACGGTCGGCCATTACCTATCCGGATCGAGGCGGCGCGTATCAGTGCTTCGAGCAGGTGGCGGTCATTCGCCCCATGTCCAAATGGTCGCACAGCGCCCCGACTTCGGATAGGATCCCGGAGCTTCTGCGCAAGGCGTTCCGCAAATGCTATGAAGGAAGGCCCGGGGTCGTGCACTTGGACGTGCCCGAGAACCTGATCCATGGTGAACGAAAGCCCGTTCCTATTTTGAAGCCCTACCAATATCGTCGAGTGGACCCGATAGCGCCCACCGAGGCTCAAGTGGAAAAAGCCGCGGAGATGCTCGTGTCCGCGCGACTGCCGTTGATTCATGTGGGAAGTGGAGTGATTCACGCCCAGGCTTTCGAGGAATTGGAGACACTTGCCGCACTGCTCCTATCGCCCGTCACCACATCCTGGAGCGCTCGGGGCGCGCTGCGGGAAACTTCTGAGCTGGCCTGGCCTATGATCCACGTAAAAGCCGTGAACCAGGTGAGGAACCGGGCCGACGTGGCGCTGTGTTTGGGAGCGGATGTCGGCGAGACGGACTGGTGGGGTAAGGCGCCGTATTGGGCCCAGCCCGCAAATCAGAAGTGGATACAAGTGGACCTTGACGAAGAGATCATGGGCAGAAACCGGCCTGTCGATCTAGGTATCGTGGCTGACGTGAAGGTGTTCATGCAACGGCTCATTGAAAAGCTCCGCGCCGCGGCCGACCGCATGCCGATCCTCGACCGGCAGGCAACGATTGCCGAGCTTCGCAAGGAGATCGAGAAGGATCGTGCAAAACTCGACGAAAAGCTATCCGATCTGTCATCTCCCATGGTGACGGCCCATGTGGGATCAATCTGCCGACAAGTCCTGGACGATGACGCGGTGTTGATCTTCGACGGCGGTAATACGGCCGTGTGGGGCCATTTCTACTATGAGCTGCGCACGCCGAACACGCAGTTGTCCACAAACCATTTCGGTCACCTGGGCGCGGGCGTGGGCCAGGCGCTCGGCGCCGCGGTGGCGCTCCCGGGCAGACAGATCTGTTGCATTGCGGGCGACGGAGCAATGGGTTTCAATGTTCAAGAAATAGAGACCGCGGTCCGGAACAAACTCAAGGTGATATACGTGGTCTGTTGCGATAAGCAGTGGGGCATGGTGAAGATGAGCATGAGCTTCGCGCTCAAACCCCTCAAGACGCTCATTATGAAGTCTCTGAGCCCGGAAGAAACCATAAACACGGAATTGAAGGAGATCGAGTTCGACAAGGTCGCCCAAGCCATGGGGGCCCACGGCGAGCGAGTAGCCGACCCTGCAGGTCTTAAACCCGCGCTGGAGCGCTGCCTCGCCGCGGAGAAGTGTTCGGTGATCCACGTGGACGTGGATCCGACCAAGCATATGTGGGCGCCGGGGCTCATGCACTTCAAGGCCATGCATCAGGAACCCAAAGGGAAGTAACAGGGCGGCGTCGAACTCCCCGCGAGAGGTGAAGCCATGAAAAGCGAGCCCGCAGAGAGCGGATACCACATTTCCAAGAAGTACTCTTATTATGTCTTTGCGCTTCTTTTTTTGCTCTACATGTTCGATTACATCGATCGAATGGTGATCGCGTCACTCTTTCCCTTCTTGAAATCCGACTGGGGGCTGACCGATACCCAATGCTGCCTGCTCGTGGCTGCTGTCTCGTGGTCCATTGTGGCGTTCACGTTTCCCGTGTCAGTCGCGGTGGACAGGTGGAGCCGCAAGAAATGCATCGGCATCATGGCTGTTCTGTGGAGCCTAGCCACCGCGGCTTGCGCATTCACGACGAATTTCTTTCAGCTCTTTGTCTCCCGCGTATTCATCGGACTTGGGGAAGCCGGATATGCCCCTGGCGGCACTGCCATGATTTCCGCCTTATTCCCGGAAGAGAAGCGAGCCAAGGTTATGGGGATATGGAATGCGTCCATTCCGCTTGGCGCTGCTTTGGGAGTAGCCCTGGGCGGAATCATTGCGGAACGCTTTGGGTGGCGGCACGCATTCGGACTTGTGGCGCTGCCCGGGCTGTTGGTTGCGGTTCTCTTTTTCTGGGTCAAAGATTATAAGAATGTGGACCTGATCAGGACCTCCGGCCCTTCGGACAGACCGGAGGCCCAAACTTCCTTACGATTTGCGGATATCGCCAGGGAGTTCCTTCAGACTCGGTCTCTTATCCTCACATACCTGGGATTTGCCGGTAATCTGTTCGCAACTGCGGCCCTCTTGGCCTGGCTGCCAACCTATTTTCACAGAATGCAGGGGCTTTCCGTAAGTGAGGCCGGGACTAAAGGGGGCCTGGTGATGCTCATGGCCATTGTGGGCGCGCCCCTTGGGGGTTTTCTTGCCGACAGGTGGTACCAGGTCGATCCCCGGGGACGGCTCCGGTTTGCCTCGCTTGTGTCTTCCCTTGCCTTTGTCGCTTTCTTGTCCGCATTTTCAATGCCTGGGCACGCGTCGGCATTCCCCATCATGTGCCTTGGCGGCGTCATGGCCGCTGCTTTCGTCCCGGCCGCGGCAGCGGTCACGCAGGACGTGGTTCACCCGGGATTGCGGGCCGTATCGTACAGCTTGTGCGTGATCGTGCAGCAGGTGCTCGGCACGGCGTTGGGACCGATTTTTGTCGGTGTGATTTCCGACCACTACGGGATCGGCGCCGCGTTCTTGGTTCTTCCCTTCTCGTTTGTGGTCGCCGCCACCTTCTATTTCCTAGGGTCGTTCTACTATGAGAGGGATCTGGAGAAGGTCGAAAGGGTGACCCTGGTCTTCGAGCAATGAGATTACGCCGTATGCCGGAGAAGAGATACCTTCATGCCCGATAAGATAGATGTGGTCAAATCAGTCCTTATAACAGGCGCCCGCGGATACTTGGGTCGACAGGTGGTGAACGCTCTCGCCCGCGACCCTCGAGGTGTTCAAACTGTTGTTGCGGCGGACATCCGCCCTCCCCGCGACGGCGAGCAGCTTCCCGGGGTGACGCATGTCACCGTGGATATTCGCTCGCACGAGCTTTCATCGGTCCTGAAGGAGTCCGGGACGGAACTTGTTGTCCATCTCGCCGCGGTGGTCACCCCGGGGAAGAAATCAGACCGGGAGTTCGAGTATTCGGTGGATGTGCTGGGCACTCGGAACGTCTTGGAGAGTTGTTTGGCAGCCGGTGTTCGCCGCCTGATATACACAAGCTCCGGCGCGGCTTATGGCTATTACGCGGACAACCCGGAATGGTTGGACGAAACCGACAAGCTCCGCGGGAACGTGGAATTCGCGTATTCCGATCATAAGCGCCAGGTTGAAGAAATGTTGGCCCAATGGCGCAATGAGCATCCCGAACTGGAGCAGCTCATATTCCGGCCCGGGACCATCCTCGGAGACACCGCTTCCAACCAGATCACCGCCCTGTTCGAGAAGCCGTACGTTCTCGGGTTGCGAGGCTCTGCAAGCCCCTTTGTCTTCATTTGGGACCAGGATGTCGTCGCCGCGATTATCAAGGGAATACACGAAGGCGACTGTGGCATCTACAACATGGCTGGTGACGGAACGCTTGCCATGCGGGAAATCGCCGCGTTGATGAGCAAGCCGTATATACCTTTTCCTGTTTCGCTGATCACAGCGGCTTTGTGGCTCCTTAAGCGTCTGGGGCTGACCCAGTACGGTCCCGAGCAGGTCAATTTCCTGCGGCATCGTCCCGTGCTGAGCAACAGGAGACTCAAGGAAGAGTTCGGTTACACGCCGCAGAAAACATCAAGAGAAGTGTTCGAACACTATCTGAGGACCAGGAAGAGTGGCCGTTAGGCGCGATTTCAACGGAAAGGCCGTGGTAATAACCGGAGCAGCCGGTGGGTTGGGCTCGGCCTTTGCCCGACGTTTCGGCAAGGCCGGCGCCAAAATCGGCTTACTTGACGTGAGCGCTGGGGGCATTCAATCCCTTGCTCGGGAACTCGATGGACTGGGGGTCGAAAACACCGGTTTTGTCTGTGACATTTCCCGCGCAGAGGAGTGCCGAGCCGCGATCACCGGAGTGGTTGAACGCTTCGGAGGCATTGATCTCCTGATCAACAACGCGGGCATAACTCACCGAAGCGCTTTCAGGGATACCGACGTGGAAGTTTTCCGGACCGTCATGAATGTCAACTACTTCGGCTCTCTGTACTGCGCCAAGGCGGCTCTTGAAAGCCTTATCCAACGCAAAGGTCTGATCATTGTAATCAGTTCCGTGGCGGGATTCTCGCCGCTTTTGGGGCGATCCGGTTACGCTGCCAGCAAGCACGCGCTGCACGGCCTGTTCGATTCAATCAGAACAGAGCTGAAACACATGGGTGTTGACGTGAGGATTGTGTGTCCGGGATTCACCGCGACGGGGATAGCGACAAAGGCTCTTGGGGCCGACGGGCAGATCACCACACACCCCCAATCCACGTTCGGGCGAATTTCTCGGCCCGATGAGGTGGCTGAGGCCGTGTTTCGCTCTGCGAGCCATGGTAACAGGCGGCTCGTGGTCCTATCCGGGGTGGGCCGCCTCACAAGAGTCGTGCACAAGATATGGCCCGGATTGTACGAGCGGCTCATGGCCCGGTCACTCGCATCGGAACTGAAACGGTAACCGCGGACGGAGGAATCAAATGGCAAGAATGACACCATCGGAAGCGCTTGTGGAGACCCTAGTGGCGGAAGAAGTCAAGGTGGTATTCGGCATCGTGGGGAGCGCGTTTATGGATGCTCTGGATCTGTTTCCAGCTGCCGGGATTCGATTTGTCTCCGTGGCCCACGAGCAGGCTGCGGCGCATGCCGCGGACGGCACGGCCCGCGTCACCGGAAAGCCGCAGGTCTGCATCGCGCAGAACGGTCCCGGCGCGGCCAATTTTGTTTCGGCCATTACCGCAGCATTTTGGGCGCACTCCCCCGTCGTTGCCGTAACCCCTGAAACCGGCAGCGGCGGAATCGGCACGGGCGGTTTCCAGGAATTGGACCAGATGCCGTGGTTTCAAGCATGTACGAAGTATCAAGTGCGGGTGAACCGGCCTGAGCGCATGGCCGAGCTGGCCCGACGCTGCTTCTACATTGCCAAAGCGGAATGCGGCCCCACGCAGCTCAATATTCCTCGGGATTACTTCTATGGAGAGATCGATTGCGAAATATATAAGACAGATGACATCAAGCGGGGCGCCGGACCTGACGTTGACGTGGCCCGCGCGGCCGAACTCCTTGCGCAAGCCGCCTACCCCGTGATTCTGGCAGGCGGCGGAGTGACCATGTCAAACGCCATTCCTGAAACCAAAGCGCTTGCAGAGTATCTTACCGCGCCGGTGGTGAACACATACCTGCACAACGACAGTTTCCCATCGGATCATCCGCTGAGTGTCGGTCCCATCGGCTATTGCGGGTCCAAAGCGGCCATGCGCATCCTGGCCAAGGCTGACGTGGCGCTTGCGCTTGGCACACGCCTTGGTCCCTTCGGCACCTTGCCGCAATACGGCATAAGTTACTGGCCCACAAACGCTCAGATCATTCAGGTGGACGCGGATCACCGTCAATTGGGAGTGAGTCGATCCGTAAATCTGGCCATCGCCGCGGATGCGAAGGCGTTCGCGGCCCGCGTTCTCCAAAGATTGCGGGACAACGGCAAGATCCGTGAACCCGACACAGCCAAGCTCGCGGAAGTACAAAACGAAAATGAAGCCTGGGCCCGAGAGCTGGATCAGTGGGCCGCGGCCCCGTCGAAATTCATGCATCCCAGGCGCTTTCTCACCGAACTGTCAAAAGCTGTGCCCCAAAATGCTATTGTGACGACGGATGTGGGAAACACCTGCTCCATGTGCAACAGCTATTTTCGACCGACCGGCGCGAGACAGTACCTTGCCCCGCTCAGTTGGGGAAACTGCGGCATAGCCTATGGAGTCGCCCTGGGAGCCAAAATGGGCGCTCCGAGCAAACCGGTCTTTGCCTTGCAAGGCGACGGAGCATACGGGATCAGCGCCTTGGCTGAGGTGATGACTGCTGTCAGAGAAGAGATCCCCATTATCGCTGTCGTCTTCAACAACAATCAGTGGGGCGCGGAGAAGAAGAACCAGATCGACTACTATGACAATCGCTTCGTGGGGACCAACCTCAAGAACCCCGATTTTGCGCAGATTGGTAGGGA
Organism: Deltaproteobacteria bacterium; assembly: GCA_016875095.1. Classification (GTDB taxonomy): domain Bacteria; phylum Desulfobacterota; class Desulfomonilia; order Desulfomonilales; family Desulfomonilaceae; genus VGSG01. The sequence goes on along the minus strand of VGSG01000064.1, from coordinate 18,621 downwards.
TATGGGCGCCGAAGGATACCGGGTCGAGAATCCGAGAGAAGTGCGAGACGTGGTGCAAACCGCGATCAAGTCAGGCAAACCCGTGGTTATCGACGCGGTCATTGACGGAAGCGCCGAAGTCTTGGCAGAACCGTTCCGCCGTGACGCATTGAAGAAGCCTATAAGGTTTCTCGATAAGTACCGGCGCCTTATAGTTGAGTAAATCCGACTCCGGCGCAGGACTCCGAAGCTGTCGATCTCAGCGCGCCGAACTTGTCTTGACGAGAAAGCTTTTTGGGGAGGGTCTTGTTCGAAAATGCGGAAGCTACGCTTGGTATACCGTTCAAGTGTGTTTCGTTGTTCAGGCGCCGATGACCTTCACCGAGTAATCGTCGGGCTTCATTTGGGCCACGGGAATGATCACTGAGGCGATCCACGACCGGAAAGCGGCGTTGATACGCTGGATCGCTTCCTCCCAGTCGCCGTCGTAATCGGATTCCTCCAGATCTTCGATTACTTCCGCAGTCAATCCGGAGAACTCAGCCAGGTCATCCCGCGACATCCTTAGCTTGTTCCGAATCGCATAGATTTGTCCCGCGAGGTCTGCTTGGATTCTTAGTTCTCTCAAGAATGCCTGGGCTTCAGGATCATCTTTGATGTATCGGTCATGCATCCACCGATGAGCATCCGAGCTAAGCTTCTTTGCTTCCATTTTCAAGGCTCCCATTGAAAGGTGTGGGACTCTGGGTCCGCCTCAAATCTACTTTTCAACTCTATGGCCCTATGAATCTCCTTGTCGGGGACTTCTCTTTCTTTCACCAATCCGCGAGTGAGGACTACGACCGTGTTTCCATAAAAGAAGTGTAACATACGATAGTTCGCGCGATGAAATCTCACCCGAAGTTCATAGATGCCGTCTCTAAGAAAATCCGCGTAGGGTCTATGGAGTTCATGCCCAAAGGTCTTGAGTCGCCCGATCCATTCAAAACATTTTTCTCTAGGCTTCTTGGGAAGTCTCGCGACCCACTCCACCATGGGAACTCTTCCATCATCCTCTCTGTAGAATATGACCTGAATCGGAGGCAACTGTTCACCTTCGGCTGGTGTTATCGACTAATTCGGCGTTGTCATCAACCGCGAATATGAGGCCTAAAGGCCGCGGAACTGGCTGAAGGCCCGACACCAACGTTACTCTCCAAGGCTGCCTAGAGAATGTGTTGCACAGCGCACGAGATTGGCTTGCAGCCCTCTTCCGCCTAATCTCACCCGGAATCCATCTCCTGGAGTTCTTCTTCTGAGAAGCCGAAATGGTGGCCGACCTCGTGCAGCAGCACGTCTCGAATCGCGGCCACAACTCTCTCAGATCTTCCCGCGGCGCGCACAATGGGCCGTCGGTAAAGATATATGCGTTCGGGCAGATAGGCCGCGTCGAATACGCTCCGATGGGTGATGGGAACGCCTACGTACAGACCCAGCAGGTCCCATCGGGATCGAGCGCCCACGGACCTCAACGTTTCCCGATCCGCGAAATCCTCTACGATCACTTCCACATTCACCATCTTTTCCCGGAACTCGGGCGGCATGCTATCCAGCGCTTCGGCCACGTGCTCGCGAAACTTGTCGGCGGTCATCATTGTTCCGGCGCCCTCTCACATCGATCGTCACGTCGGATTGAGAGGGAATTCCACCTCCCCTCTGGCTCTGAGTTCCAGCGGCAGAAGGCTGCTATAGATAAAGCTATTGACCGGGGTCTGCACCCCCACTTCCAGACCGATTCTCATTACCGCGCCATTGTGCGCCGCGAGTTCGGACGGACGGCCTGCCATGATATCACGTTGCATCGATGTGGTTGCCTGAGCAGGTAGGTTGTCAATGAGCGAGAGTGTGGCGCCGACCGCGTCATCTTTCAGTCCTATCCCACGAGCCCGCGCCACCTTTTCGATCTCTGCGATGACCTCTTCCAGCATCTTTCGGCTCTCCGGAATGCTACGGAGCGTTCCGGCGGGGGCTCTTGTCACCGCGGCAACGCCGCTCAGCGAGGCTATAAACAGAAACTTCTCCCACATGGCCGCGTGGATGTCCTCCGGAATGTCTGCGTTCACGCCCGCCTTCGTGAAGGCTGCCAAAAGTTTTTCAGCTCGTTCGCTCCGTGGGTTATCCAGCTCTCCGAATCTGATCCGCGGCTCGAGGCCCGCGTGCTTTACGTGCCCCGGGCCGAGCAGGAGACTGACTATGTAACAGAGCCCCCCGAGCACGTGCTCTCTCCCCAGCGCTCTTGCAAGCTCGGACGGGGCTTCCACCCCGTTCAAGAGCGGCGCGACGAATGTATTTTCTCCGATCAAAGGCCGCATCGCATTGGCGGCTTCCGCCACTTGCCATGTCTTGACCCCGAGCAGGACCGCATCAACCGGCCCGATCTTCGACGGATCGTCCGTGGCTTGGACCTGCTCCAGCACAGACTGGCCGTCAAGGGTATCCATTCTCAAACCTCTCGTGCTCAGAGCCTCCAGGTGCGCTCCACGAGCAATGAAGAACACATCTTCTCCGGCTCGCAGAAGACGCCACCCAAAGTAAGCTCCTACGCCTCCGGCGCCAAAAACCGCTATCCTCATACTATCTCCTCCTCTCAGAAAGAGCCTCGTTCATATTACCACGGTCGGGCTTCAGATGACGCCATCGAACGAATCGGACCCTTCATCGCGCTGACTGCGGACCGTTCATGGCCGCATCCTGACTTCCGAACCCGGGTATGATACACTAAACGCGATTTCATTGCCGGTCTCCTAAATAGAGCTCTTTCCCTGATTTGAAAGGCGCCCGCATGGAACGTAACCGGACAACCGAACTGGAACGGCGCGAGGCTGAGGATTTCGATCTGGTGGATTCCATTCGCCACTTGGCGGAACGCTTCAGCGGGGAGCGTCTCGGTCGAGCGGAAGATCTCGTGCGCCGACTGGAACGTGAACACACGAAAAGAGTGTGGAGGTTCAAGTGGGCCGGCGGGGGCTTTCTGCTCCTGGGAATCGCGACGACTGTTACTTCATGTCCTTTTTATGCGGTTTCGCTCATCGGCCCCCACACGGTTCTCGTGGGTCTGGGTTTGTTGATCGCGGGAGGCGTCCTCTTTTTTCGGCGACCCACCATGAAACAGACGAATCGAGCCCTCCTTGTTGCGCTGAAGAACGGTAATACGCTTACTGTGCCGCGGTTGGCCCTGGAACTGGATATCTCTTTTGAGAAGGCCGAGCAGATCGTGCGGGAGCTGGTGAAAACCGGTGTAGCGGAAATAGACCTTGACCACAGCGGTCCGGACAATGCGCTGGTGTACCGGGTCAAAGGGCTGTGACACGCTGCGAGGGCCGAAGACTCCGCCCAAGTATGTCATTGTGAGCCCCGCGAGACGCTGGACGAAGTAATCCGTCGCTTTTCTCAAGAGGAGATTGCTTCGTCGCTTCACGCCTCGCAATGACACGGTGCGGGCGCATGCGTCCGCGCGCCTGACCAGTTGCTTTCAGGGGCTGAATTCGCTTGACAGGAGCCGCACCCCCTATGCATAGTGGGCCTATTCGCTGAATAATTGCCCGTCAGGCGGCAGAACCGAGTCCCTGCGCCGCGAATAGCAATTGAACTCGCTCCGTGGGGGATCATGGCCCTCTTGTAAAGCCGTATGGGGGGTTCTCGACCATCTCGCGAGCATGCCGGGAATGAGGCGACGGTCATGGGTTCGCAAACTGAGCTCAAGAAAAGGCAGGTATCATTCCTCGTACCCGCGTTCTCCATCGCTTGGTGCGTGGCCTCGGTGGCGCTGTTCTTCTTTTTTCCCGAAGCATTCGACGCGATAAATAACCGATTCTACGATTGGAAAATGAGCCTGTGCAAGCGGCCCGAGACCGCCCCGCAGGTTGTGCACGCAGACGTTGATGATGACGCCATCGCCAAGTACGGGCTCTGGCCGTGGGATCGGGCTATGAGCGCCAAGATCGTCGATCGGCTCGCGGAATTCGGCGCGAAGGCGGTAGTCTTTGATGTTCTTTACACCTCGGAAGGCAAGAGCCCTGAGAGCAATAAGCAGCTCTTTGAGGCTATGAAAAAAGCCGGCATGGTTGTGCCCGCCGTGACTATGGGCACGTCGGAAAGGGCGGAGCCCCTTGTCATGGTGGGCGAAGAGAACGATGAGAAACGTTACCACCAGCGATATAATGCGCTGTATGACCACCAGACATGGCAGGCCCACATCCCAGCTCGATATCAATTGTTAAGAACTAAAACGCTGAAAAACACTTTTGTGCCTTTGGAACAGATCATTGTCAATTCAGCCGCGCTCGGGCATATAAAAGCGACCCCGGACAGTGACGGCGTTCACCGGAAAATCCCTCTCTTTATACGGCTCGAAGACAGACTGGTTCCAAGCTTGTGCATGGCCGCGCTTCGGGTGTACTGGCAGCTCTCTCCCGATGACGTGAGACTCAGCCGAGAAGGCGCAGTAGAGATCATTCGGGAGGGGCGACCGGTCAAAATACCGGTGGATTCCAAAGGCATGATGATGATCAACTGGGCCGGCATCTGGGATGAGTTCAAACATTATTCCGTGAACGATGTTCTCAGTGACGTCCCCGATACTGCCAGGGCATCCCGGTACAGAGGAAAAATTGTTATCGTGGGAGTAACCGGGACTGGAAGCACCGACTTCGGGGTCACACCACTGGGCGCTCAAAGCCCGCTCAGTCGGGTTCATTCCAATGCCCTGAGCACCATCATGATGGAAGAATTCATCGTGAGCGTGCGTGCGGTCCCGTTCCTGCCGGTCATTGCCGGGATTTTGGGGGTTCTGTTTGCGCTCACCTCGACACGATTGCGTCTTAGTCTGGGTATCATCATAAGTGTGTTGGTGTGCGCAGGATTCGTCGGGCTCTGCCTACTTACCTACATGTTCATGCGGTATGACGTTCCCGCGTTCGAGTTCCTCGCGGTTTTTGCTCCCGCGGCCGCCATCTCTCTCATCGGAAGGGCCGCGTCCGTGGAATTGCAGGCATATCGGACTTCGAAGGCGTTGGAGCGATATCTCTCCCCGGAACTTCTCTCAAACATCGTGAATAGCGGCGCGGAACTGGATCTTTCCACCAAGAGGCGTGAGCTGACCGTGGTTTTCGTGGATATCCAAGGCTTCTCAACAATCTCCGAAACGGTGGAAGTCGAATATATCAATCAATTTCTGAATGACTTTTTCGAACGAATGACCCAGGCGATCTTTGAGCACCGGGGGACCGTCGATAAGTTCCTGGGGGACGGCTTGCTCGCGTTCTTCGGTGACCCGGTCACGCTTGAAAACCATGCCTTGGCCGCGGTGCGGGCGTCACTGGCTATGCAGGAGGAGATGCGCCAGCTCAATATCAAGTACGCGACTTCCGGAATTGCGGAATTTGAAAAGGGAGTGCGCATCCGAATCGGCATCAATACCGGCCACATCATTGTGGGTAACGTGGGTTCCACGCGACGCGTGGAGTACACGGTCCTCGGATCCGCCGTTAATATCGCCAGCCGCCTCCAGTCACTTGCGCCTCCGGGAGGCGTCATCATGACCGCGCGGACGAGGGGGCTGATAAAGGACGAGATAGACTGCAAAGGCCCCGACTTCGTTCGAGTCAAAGGGATCGATCGAGACATCGAGGTCTTCAGGATCTACCCGCGCTCCGAAGGACTCACCCAGATGCCGACCACCTTCCAGACCTGATGCGGGCTGCGCCGATTCCCTGGGCCACTGCTGCACGATGAGCCCAGGCCCCTCACGAGTGCGGCAGACCAAATCCCTCGGCTCATAGTTCGCGCTTCGTGGCCGGAGAACCCAAGAGACCCCCTTCGCGGGAAGGGGGTCTTCTCCATACAAGCTCCTTTGTTACGCCAGTGATCCGCGCGCCATCTGAGCGGGTCTTGTGACGCGGCCGAGGTCGAGGGGGTTTTACACCACCTGGAACTATTCTTTCCCTGAATCGCCCACCTTGGTCTTGGCGCCCTGCACTCCGGCAATGCCTTCGGGCCTGCTGCTCTTCACGTTCACGGGAAGCCCCATCAGGCCGAGACCTTTCTTACCTCCGGACTTGAGCGCGAGGACCTGCTTATTGAATCCCTCATCCTTCGTGAAGGCCTCGATCTTCTTTACGAGGACCTCCATCTCCTGCTTCGCCGTCATCGGAACGCTGAGCCAGTTGTCCCCCTCCGCCATCTTGAGTGGGGCCAGGTCCAGCGGCTTGTCCGATGCGAAGAACACGATCCTCGCGTCTTTGGTTTGGTCGCTCAAAACCAAATTCACGTCGGTCTCCGGTTTGAATAGAGTGTACTGCTTCTCCGGTTCCACAAGGTTATTCGGGTTGGACTTATTGGGGAAGAGAACCGTCGTGTCACCCGTCGGCGAAACATAGAGCGCTGTCACATACGCTTTTCTTGCCGCTTTGAGATGAACGACGACAGGGTCGCCGGTCTTTACCTCTTTCCCGTCGGGACGTTCGGCCCACACTGTCAGCTCAATGGCCTTGGGGCCGGGCTGACCGATGGAGAGCCATTTCTGGACCGGGTGTGAGTCGTCCGTGGCCGCGGCAAGGTCCATTGCGGGGCAGAAGGCCAGCAGACCTACAACCAACGGACAGAGCACGAGGATACGTCTCATAAGGGTATTCATGATTTCCCCCCTTCTTTCGTGCGAGGAGTTACAAACATATCTCCATTCATCATACGCAGGGACCTTTTTCTTTTCAAGGTATTTCTTCCGACGTCGCGAAGCTGACGGGACACCTTGAAATCCGGCGCTAATGCGCCTATGAACAAGCGACTGCGCGGGGCCTGTTGGGGATCTTCTTCACCTCCCCGCGCGTGGCCGATGGCGTTTCGTTGGGGAATGTGCTATCGTCAAGCGACTCAAGTGTTCGCAAACTCACTCCGTAAATAAGAAGAAGGTTCGGGCCATGGCCGGAAAAATCGGCCGAGGGATAGGTATTCCCAAGACGGTAAGACCAGATATGCGCCATTATTCCAAACCCGGATTCAGAATCGGGTTCAAGAGTGACACGGGCGGTTCGAGACGACAGAACCAGGATAGCTTCTTGGCGGATCCGGAATTGGGGCTCTTCATCGTTGCTGATGGCATGGGTGGGCACAACGCGGGCGAAGTGGCCAGTGAATTGGCTGTACAAGAGATCGCCGGGCACATTCGGAATGACCGCTTTAGGAGTCATGACCCGAAGAAGCTCCTGGAAGACGCCGTGCTTCGGGCAAATCTCGCCATCCTCGGAAAATCGGCAACCAACCCCGAATGGAGCGACATGGGGACCACGGTGGTGGCCGCGCTCTATGCAGGGGATCGCGTAATTATTTGCCACGTGGGTGATAGTCGAGCGTACATGGTCACCAAAGCGACTATCCGACAACTCACCCAAGACCATTCATTCGTCGCGGAATGGGTCAAAGAGGGACTAATAACCGCTGCTGAGGCGCGCACGCACGAAGCGAGACGAGGCCTGTACATGGCGCTTGGAGTAGAAGACGAAATAGAACCTGAGCTCAGTGAATATAAGTGGGATGGCGACTGGAGTCTCTGCCTCTGCTCTGACGGGCTCAACGATGCCGTCGAGGATGATGATATTCGCAAGACCGTTATTGACGCCTCGGATCCTCACGACGCGTGCGATGCGCTCATCCGGCTCGTTCACGAGCGTGAAGGGAGTGACGACGTCACCGTCATACTCGTATGTCAAGCGCCTTGACCCCCAAGCTTCCGTCTCAAAGTTTGCCGGGGTGATCTCCTCGAAATTTTAAGAAAAGAAAGACTGAATTGATCAACGCGCCTCTCCGACCATTATGAACGAGGCCCAGAAGAAAGGATGCTCGTACCCTTTTTCTCTCACCTCCTGTCTGGCCAGCTTCAAAGCCTCCAACCTGCTTTTGCCCTCCTTGATGCGCCTGAACAGGCTGTCAACCAAAGTGACTGACGCGCTCTGTTCCACCGACCATAAACTCATGAGAACACACCTAGCGCCGGAATACTGGAACGCTCTGCCCATACCCATCGTGCCTTCGCCGGAGATCTTCTTCCCAAGGCCCGTTTGGCAGGCCGTGAGAGCAACCAGGTCAGCATTCATTCTCAGGCCGGCCACCTCGCTCATCCGAAGGAATCCATCTGTCCCCGGAGGAACCAAAGAAAGAACCAGGATGGGTTCTTGTATGCCTGGGAGATCTTTGCCAAAATATCCATGAGTGGCGAAGACAACCTTGTCATAGTTGATCAGTCCAGGCCCGATCGTTTTCAGGAATCGCTCTTTGCTGGCCGCCAGCCCGGTGAAACAATCGACGCGGCGGCCATATATCTTAGTCAGACTGTCCGCCAGCTCCGAGGTGAGAGGGAGTCTTGGAATTCCGGCCCCATTTGCGTCGGCGTCTCCCATCACTTTCATAAGTTCTTTGAGCTGGCTTTCATCCAACCCTGTTAGACGTGTTTTCTTCTGGGGCTCCGCGTATCGCGCGTCCCCCGTCTGGAAAACCGGGTCCGCGAAGACCAGGAGTTTGCTGCCGGCGCTCTTCTGCTTTCCATACGTCCTTGCAAGGGTAAGAGCCGTAACTGATTGATAATATGAGAGAGGGTTGCGGTCACCGAAGAATTCAGCCCCAGTCACATACGGAATCTCTCTGTCGGTCACTATCTTGCCCGTGGTGTTTAACGGCAGCATTTCAAAAGGCAAGGCGCCCAAGGAATCGTCAGGCACGATTACTATGGGGCTATCTTTCGGCAAGGAAGGCAACGCGTCTGAGACCAGGAGGTCGTATAACTTCTTGCCGGCGCCAAAGTCGAAAGCTTGCAACTTACCCACAATGTCATCTTCCGCCTTCATCTCAAGAGGCTCACGAAACCTGCGAACCAGTTCATCGATCTCTTTCCTCGATATCGGCTTGAACAGAAATTTCGTAAGATTCTTGCCTTCTGTGAGATATATGATGAGGCCGGAATCGGTTACATGGTATGCGAGCACTCTCTCGTCACCCTTGAGAGCGGTTTGCTCCAAATCCATAGGTTGAGGATATCTGGTGGCCGCGAAAAGAGGATGCTGCTGTCGGAGCGTGCGAATATGCTTGGCCAGCGCTTCTCTGGCTTCCTTGACCTGAGGCTCCAGGGACGCTACGATTTGTTGATTTTGCTCCTCGTAGGCATTCTGGAGGTTTCTCGTCAGAGATGCCAATTGATCCGCGAGCACGGAGTCTGCCTCGCGAACTTCCTGCGGAACATCGAGGCCGGTAAACACTCCTCTCTTGGAGATCGATTCAGCGAAGATCCTGGCTCGGGTATACTCGGACTGCGTGAATGCCTCGATGGGGCGATTCATCTTAACCAGCACGCGGGCCAGACCTTCGTACGGCGCTGTCCTATAGAAGCCCGCAATCGCTACATCGAAGAACGTCTCGCGCTCGGCAGGATCAAGCCCGGATCTGAGATCTTCAGTGAGGTCCACAGCCTTGCCGTAATATTCGGCGGCGCCCGGCAGATCATTCAGGCCCTCACATGCCATCCCCAAACCGGTGTATGCTGTGAAGAGGCTGTCTGCGCTCCTGTTTTTCTCCGCCAACTTCAGAAGTCGCTCATAGTAATCCTTTGCGCAGTTGTAATCGTTCTTCACCAGGCAGAGTCTAGCCTGGGGCGAATAGAGCCCGGTTTGTTTGACGAATGGCTCGGCTTTCTCAACCTCCCCCAGGTCCAGGTGCAAATTGGCTATCTGCGACGCCGCCAATCCTGTGGGCGCTCCACTTTTCTTAAGGATTTCCAGCCCTTGCTCCAAATGCGCTAGCGCCTGGTCGTATTGACCTTGAGCCTGGTATACGCGGCCCAGGCTACTCAGAATCTTTCCTTCTCCGGAGGTAGCCCCAAGCTTTCGAGATAGCTCCAGAGCTTGTTCAAGGAGCTCTGTAGCGTTCCGATACTGGCCTCGCGCGCTGCACAGCCTACCCATGGCCATGAGAATCCGCATTTCCTGCAAGACAACTCCGGTCGATCGCGCCAAAGTGAGGGCCTCGCGGAAACATGCCAGGGAATCGGTATAGCGTCCCCACTGCCCATAGACTTCCCCTTGACTGAGGAGAGCGGACGTTTCCACCCTTTTCTCGCCATAACGCCGCGCCCGTTCCAGGGTTCTCTGGAAATAATCAGACGCCTGTGGGTACTTGCCCCAAGCCAGATAGAGACCTCCAAGTTCCCCGAGCGCTCCTTGCTCAATCCTCGGCTTCCGAGCCCGCTCTCCAATCTTGAGAGCAGTTTCGAGACAAGCGGCCGCCTTGATGTACTGGCCCGTCCTTGCATAGACCTGGCCAATCGCGGTTCGGATGTGTCCCTCGATTTCAAGGTCGCGCAATTCCGAAGCAACCACCAAACCTCGTTCCAGGGCATCGAGAGCCTCTTGGTATTTGCCTTGGAAGATATGAAGCAATCCTAAATTCTCCAGTGTCCACGCCTTTATGGCTTTTTCACCACACTTGTCGGCTATGCGTATCGCTTCAGCAAAGGATTCCACTGCCTTGTCATATTGTCCCCATCCTCTGTAAACCAGCCCCATATTCTTGGTTGCGCTTGCGAGCGCTTTGCAGTTTCCTCCTCTCTTGGCCTCTGTAATTGCCTTCTTATTGTATTCCAACGCCTTCTCAAAGTCGGTGCGCCAGACGTGAATAAGCCCCAATATAACGTGGGCCCTCGAGATGCCGATTGGGTTGTCCTGCTCCTGAGCAATCCGTAGAGCCTCTTTTGCCAAGGAAACGGCTTTGTCCAACTGCTCTTTGTCGCTCCCTTCCCGTGCCAGCCCGTCGGCCTGATCAAGCAAGGTTTTTACTTTCCCAGGTTGGCCCATTTTGCCGGTTGAGGAGCCAGCTCTGGTTTCGGAGCCCTCCCGACCAGAACTTCTTTCCATTTTTTGGAACTGCTTTTCCCATTTCTCCAACTTCATACCCTGCCGCTCCCCACATAGAGACTCAGACGGAAGGATAAGCAATACAAGTAGCGCAAGAATGAGACACTTCACAGGCGTCCCCATCGTCTCCCCCTTATCCCGCGAGCCCCGTTCACCGGACGAACAATCTTCAAATGGATAGCTCGGCCCATAGTAGATCCGTTGATGCGGCAATTGACCATGTCGCACTAAAGAGACGTTCGCTCTGAAAGCCTGTCATTTTTCGATTTCCTACGCATCTGATCGCTTCAAAGAAAGCCTGATCGCCTTCTTGACTCTTGCCGGGCGAAGCATAGTAGATGTCAAGAACCACAATTTTGGCGCCGAATTCAGTCAGTTTCTCCACGATCTTCGTGCTGAGCGCCCGGTCCCACAGCCATTGTCCGAATTCTTTGACAGCCCGGTCATCCATGTCCAAATGGACAAAGTCCGCGGAAAAGCTGCGGACATTACTGACGGACAACTTCCAATCACATACTTTGCAACTGAAGTTAACGAAGAAAGTAGGAAAGACCCAGATTGTCGGGATAACAAGCGCGCGCCCCGCAGCAGCAAAGGAGGCGCACACAGCCACTAATCCCGTTTTTCCGACCGACGAGGCCGGGAGCGCGGTTTTCACGGCAGCCTTTTCCTTTGGTTGTTCGAGGCCGATTGGAAGCTAGGCGTCTGCGGACACGCTCCTATGAACTCCTCTGCCGTATCCATATTGATTTCATTATGCCATTTGCTCGGTTGAGGGTGTAGCTCTTTTTCTTGCGCTCAGAGGAAGAGGCCCCCGTCATTATGCTTTGCGAAGAGTGAGCCGGTGTATGCGCCCTGCGCCAATAGTTTTCTCCGATACGAGGCAGCCTGACACCGCCGTTCTCGTGCAAAGCTCCGGCTTTCGATGGGGTGACGACGCGTGGCGCGGTGCGTTTCGTTCATCCAACGGCATTGCGCTTAGGAGCGGGCGCCGTGAAGGCTTCGGTCTGTCTGTCGTCAGAACCGGTGGGTTCGCCCACGCGTACAGGATGTGGGCATTCCAAAACAGACTAAAGGTCGGGGAAATCCGCCATCCTCAGCTCTGCGCCAATCTTCTTGAGTTCTTGGTTGAAATTCTCCACAAGCTGGCTGAGTTCGAGCTGACGATCCTTGCGATAGAACATGAATAGGCTCATCATATTCCGCCTCGGAGTTGAATCCGCTTCCACCGCTACCCCTACCCTTTCGGCCAAGGGTAGGAGGCTCTCCAGCGCCTCGTCCATGTTCTGGTACCGGTCTGAGGGGTCTTTTCGGGCTGCTTTTGAAATGAAGGCGCAGAACCCTGGTGGAAGGTCAGGGTTTATATTTCGCGGGTCTGGGAGCGGTTCGCTCCGATGGGCTTCGAGCACTTTCCCCACATCCTCGTACGCAAAGGGACGCCGGCCTGTTGTCATCTCGAAAGCCGTAATTCCGAGGGAATAGATGTCTGTCCGTTCGTCCACGGGTTCGGATTCGATTTGCTCCGGAGACATGTAATAAGGGGTTCCCGCGAAATCGATCACATCTTCGCACCCCTTTGGACAGGCCAGGCCGAAATCGACGATCTTAGCCCTGTCCCGCCTCTGCACGAAAACATTGGCAGGTTTGATGTCCTGATGAACAATTCCGTGCCGGTGGGCGTAACGAAGACCTCGGCATACCTGAACAAGAAGATTCAGGGTTCTCTTGAATTCCAACCTGGGCAGGCTATCGAGTATGTCTTCCAAGGAGGAGCCTTCCAAATACTCCATAACGATGAAGACCGTGCGATACAGGTGCTCGATGTCGTACACTCGCACGAGATTCTCGTGGCTGAGACGGGCTATGACTCTGGCTTCATTCTGGAACCGATCCATGAAATCCGGGTCCATGGCCATATCGTGCTTGAGCATTTTGATTGCCACGGGCATGGGAAGCGACGAATGCGCCCCCTTGTACACAATACTCCATCCGCCCTGTCCGATGATCTCGTTGATCACGTACCTGCCGATGGTCTTCTCGGCCATCCGTTTTTGCGAAGAGAAGCGTCGGGTGACGATTTCCGTGAGAAACTCGCGGAGGTCGGAGTGAGCGCGGCACAGCTCCTCGAATTCCAGGCGACCTATACCCCACAGCACCATGTCCACTTCCGCGTGCACGTCGGCGGTGCGCTTCTCACCCGTCAGGATCGCCATCTCACCCACGAGTTCCCCGGGCTTGAGTCGTGATATGATGTGCGTCTCTCCATCTCGCTGCACGCTTACAACGCAGGTTCCTCTCTGGATTAAATAGAAATGGTCCCCGTCGTCTCCTTGGGAGATCAATCGTTCTCCCGCTCGAAGCCGGATCGGAGTCATTGCAAAAATCAGTTGGCTCTTGGCCTCGTGCGGGGTGGCGCGAAGCAGGTCGGTGTTCATGAGGAAATCGAAGTCCTCCTGCGACATAGCGCCTTTCCTGATGCGGCTCCTACGCCTTTCCATTCTGACCTCCGGAACCTCTATTATGTAGCGGAAAAGGATGAAGCGCATGTTCTGCGCGGCATCGGGCAACGCCGGACGGCGCCGCGATCCGGATCCCCCACTGACGAGCCGGCTACAGTGAGATTTCTCGATTACACGCAGAACTCTGTGGCTTGTAATTCAACTCAGGGTGATCGACTCCTCCCGCCCCCTTTGGAAGAGCCCACTTCCAGCTTCCTCTCCCGAACCCTGTTCGAGACGAGCCCAAATCAAGTCCCGCGACGGACCCGCGTCGCGAGGACGCATTCTAGCACAGATCCGCGCATCGTCAAGATCGGTTCTTGCTCCCGGCAGCGACCAACCAGTGATCCCGAGGCAGGGAAATTGCTTTTGAAAACTGAAGGCAGACTTTCAAAGCGTCTTTTCGCTTGACAGTTCCCGTGGAAAATGATTTAGTCTGATACATTATTCTGATTTTATTCGATCTTTTGTACAACTGCATTGTCCCGTCTGCGAGAACTCGACCTGTTTGTGACGGGGGGATTGTAGTGCGTGATTGACGTCCGTGTAGAGCCTTGGACGTTTCCGGAGGGTACGGTACGATGCGCGCGGTTTCCTGCCTGCTTATTGTGACCTTGCTTTTCATCTGGTCCACCGTGTGCCCGGTCGCGATCCTGGCGCAAGACGAATCCAAACCACCTCCCCCAAGTCCCCCACCGAAAGCCGCTCCTAAAGGAGACAAGTCCGAACTGGACGATCTCGAAGGCATCCTCGGCGCCGAAGACAAAATCGAAGCGGCAGTGATCCACCCGTACCGCACCGCCAATGTAGGGTCTGAGGTGAGCGGCGTGATCGATTCAGTCAAGTATGAGGAAGGCGAACGCGTCGAGAAAGACGGTGTGGTTTACGAGATCAACAAGGAACGTTTCATCATCGATGCCCGAAGAGCAGGATCAAAAGCCAAGGCTGCCGAACAGGCGCTGCAGCGCGCAAAGGAAGATCTGAAGATCCAGGAAGAACTTCTCAATCTGGGATCGGGCAAGTTGCAGGACGTTCTGAAGTCCCGCGCTGACGCGGAAATCAACGCGGAGAAACTCAACGAAGCCAGAGAAGACTTGAGGTTGGCTGCCCTCAATCTGGAGGCATGCTCGGTGCGGGCCCCCTTTGCCGGCTACCTCGCGGTTCGGTACAAGGAGCCGTTCGAGCCGGTTGAGCGTCTGGGCAAGCTCTTTGCCGTTGTAGATGAATCCAAAGTTTATGCGGTTGCGAATGTGCCGGAAAAAATGTTGCCGAAATTCAAGCCCGGCGCAAAGGCCGCGTTCGAGCATATGTCGGGGGTCAAGTTCGTCGGCGCCGTGGAAAAGGTGGGAGCGCTTACCGATCCGAAATCGCTCACCCGCAAGGTGTATGTGCTCATCGACAATGCAAAAGGAGACCTTCAGATCGGAACAACAGGATCCATAGGGCCGGAGGAGTAATCATCCTATGCGCAGCGGCTCTCCCAAGGCCCTCAAATTCATTCTGCTTCTTATCGCTTGCTCCGGGCTGGTGGGGTTGCTCTCTTCTTGCAGGTCCGCGTGGGTGGAAAGACTGCGACCTGGCGGCGATCCCTTATTGCATCTGTTCACTCAGGACCACGTGGGTGTTACGCGTTCCGACGCGGCAATGACCTTGATGCACTATCGAGTCAGGCCCTCGACCACCGTCACGGGAAAACGCGAGCTCGCGGTGGAAGAATGCCGAGCATTGGCGCTCCAGAATAACCTGGAACTCCAAGTCGCCCGTCTCGAGGAAATCACGAAAAAGGCAGTCGAATACAGCTCCCGCACGAAGCTCCTTCCTCATTTCATATTTTCCGCGGAATTGAGTAATCGAGACAAAGTTGCCTACTCTTACTCTGATCCATCAGGCCAGGAAGGTCAATTTCCGGAGGCCGGAGGAGGCGGCACTGGTGTGAACGTGTGGTCTACCGGCCACGAACGGAGCACGTGGCGCTACATACTTGAGACGAAATGGAGCCCGACGGATGCGGCCTTGGCCTATTACTTGACCCGCAGCGCGGTGAATGACACGACAAAGGCGTATCACCAGCGGGTGCGTGTCGCGCAAAAGCTTCTGGGCGTGGTGGATGGCGCGTTCTATCGGATCTTGTGCCTTCAAGAGTGCATCCCCATGGCGCGACGCCTCGTTGACGTTCGGGCCGACGTGGCCCGAACCAGGGAGAAGGGCGTAGAAAAGCGTCTGGAATCGCTTGACGATTATCATAAGGCCAAGAAGCGGGTCGTCACTGCTCGTCGGTTGCTGGCCAGCCTTGTCAACGAATTGGAAAGGCAGCGCAGCATTTTGGCTTCAGCGCTGGGGATCTCGCCTGAATACTGTGTGGACGGCGGGTTTGTTCTTGTCGGACCTCTTACCGAGCCCTCGTATGACGCGAAAATGTGCGAATTGGAGCTGCTCGCCGTCCAGAACAGGCCCGAAGCATACCAGGCCGGGTTGAATTACCTGAACTCCGAGAACGACCTGAAGCGGACTATCGTGAAGTATTTCCCCAACGTTACCGGCTTCTGGAGGACGAGCCACGACAAGGATAAGTACATTTTCTACAAAGATTGGAACGAAGTCGGGATGCAGGTCTATTTTGACCTCCTGGACTGGTTGGCGAACTTGAGTGAATCAGCCGCGGTTTCTGTCGCCGCGGACAAGACCCGCCGAGAAATAGGAACGGTTGCGCTGGGGATAACTTCTCAGGTGCGATTGGCCGCGCTGAAATACTACGACTCGCTCGACGAGCTCAGAAGCTCAAATGAATCGCTGGTCAGTTCCAGGAGCCTTCTCAGGGTGGCCGAAGACAGGCACGCGCTGACCACTCTCGAACGAGTCATGGTGGATGAAGCCAAGGCGGATCTTCTCCAGGATCTGATTCGAAGAATCCGAGCCGTAGGGGAAGCCCAGGCTACCCTGGCCGAGGTATACAGCACCCTGGGAACAAACTATAACGAACCCCTGCCTGTAGCCAAACCGCGCTAGGATTGATTTTAGTCCCCGACCCTCCTGCCACCGCCGCCTTATGATAAAACAGGTAACGCTTCAAGTATCCGAGCGCAAATGCCCCTGTATCCCCCTTTAGAAAAGGGGGATACAGGGGGATTTGCGAAGCTATCAAACCCAACTGAGGTTCACCCTTCCCGGCTCGCCTGAAAACTTACAGAAATACTATCAGAAATACTATTCGCCACTTCTCCAGATCATCTGGTATAATTGTTTAGTGTTTAGGCTCTCTAAGGTCCCTGTACCACGATCCACGGCAGGGGGGAATGCAAGCTCGCCCCAAATTCCGACCGGATATCTTGGCTTCCGAGCAAAGGGAGGGAGGAGAGAAGTTCGTTCTCCTGAAGGACCCGGTAACCGAACAGTACTATCGGATCACACCGTTTGAATACCGTCTTCTCAAAACCCTGGATGGAAGGGTAACGCTTGAAGAGGCGCTGGAGCGGCTGAAGAACCAAGGTTATTACTATTCCCCGGAGGATGCTCGACTCATAGTCGGCAAGGCCGCGGAATTCGGATTGCTGCTGGGCACTCGATTCGGCGCCGCAGAGTTTCAGCGACACTTAAGAGACCGTATCTTAAAGGCCAAGAAAGAACGCATGCTCGCCGGCCTATACTTCATGTTCATCCCGGTGCTGAATCCCGATCGGTTTCTGGAGCAGACCCTTTGGCTCTACCGCAAATTAGTGAACAAACGGACAGCCACAGTCGCAGCCGTTCTTGCGCTCGGCGCGGTTGTTCTGGTTATCGCGGGCAGTTCGCGTATTGAGACCGAGTTCCTGTTCTTCTTCAATCTGGAGAATCTTCTCTACTTGTGGGTCACTATTGCAATTACCAAGCTCGCTCATGAATTCGCTCATGCATACAGCGCGAAGAGCTACGGGCTGCACGTGCCGCAGATGGGAATAGCGTTCCTCATCTTCTTTCCTTGCTTGTACTGCAACACCACTGACGCGTGGCAACTTGCGGATCGCAGACAGCGTATGGCCATAAGCGCCGCAGGCATTGTGGCTGAAGGGATGGTTGCGGTTCTATCGGCTTGGTTGTGGTATTTCACCAAGCCGGGAGTCATCAATTCGCTCGCGTTCTATCTCATGGCCGTCTCCTTTATTTCTACGGTTCTCTTCAACGGCAATCCACTGCTCAAATGGGACGGCTATTTCATCCTTATGGATTACTTGCGATTGCCCAACCTAGCCGCCAAATCTTTGAGCTACGTGAAGTATCTCTTTATGAACCGCGTTCTCGGCGTTTCTCTCGTTGCGAATCCGGCTGCGAATCCGCGTGAAGTGTTTATCTTCACCGTGTACGGATTCAGCGCATTTTTCTACAGGGTATTTCTCTATGCCGCAATCGTGGTCGGCCTATATTACCGTTTCGATAAGCTTCTCGCGGTGACGCTCGCTTTCCTGGCCATCGTCGTTTTTGCGGTGCGTCCGGTGGTTAAGGGCCTCGGCAGCATTTACCGGACGAGAGCCGAAGTCCACCCGCGGCCGGCCGGGACGGTCGTTTTCGCGCTCATCGTCGCTCTGGGTATTGGAGTTCTTTGCTTTCCCATTTCCACAAAGTCGGTCTATCCGTGCTTCCTGGATTCGGCGAAAAACCAGAAGCTCACCGTGCCCTTGAAGACATCCGTCAAAGATGTCTTCATTCGTGACGGTATGGCGGTTCACGAGGGGATGCTGCTCTTCACGCTTGATACGTCCCCGCTGGACTTGACGCTGCGCAAGAAAGAGATCGAACGGGAGATAGTGCGGGAAAGGATCAAACAAGCTCTGCTCGACGACACGAAAATCGCGAAAAGCAGAGAGCTGCTTATTCAGTTGAGCCAGATCGGGCACGAAATCGATCTCCTACGCTTGGATTTCCATCGCGCCCGGGGTGGCGTCACCGCGCCCTTCCCCGGCGTGGTCATTAAGATGGATCACCGGCTCCAGGAGGGTTTTCAGCCGGGGGACGGAACGGTGGTGGGTGAACTGAAATCCCGCGGCGAACGTGTTGTCCGTGTCCTGATCCCGGAAAAGGACATGGAGACCGTCCAGGAGGGTCAAAGAGTGGAAGTCTGGTTCCCCACGAGAGAGGGGGTCCTCTATACCGAGGTAATCACGGACATCAAGCCGTACAGCGAGAGCGATCTTTCCGACTCCCCCTTTTCAAGCAGGTTTGGAGGAGAGATCGCTACG
>VGSG01000063.1 GCA_016875095.1 Deltaproteobacteria bacterium | reverse complement strand
CTCGCGCGGGTGACCGGCCCGGCGCGGCCGGCGATGCGATGCGGCACGGTTTTCGGCGGGACAGGCCGACCTGCGAACCCATTAGTTCCAAAATCGGCCTGTATCTCCCATGAGGAACGGGGGAGTTTCAGGAAACTCCTAATCCCAGAGTCGTTCCGACCGCATGGACGAGCAAGGCCACCGCGTAGGCCAACGTGGTGGTGTACGCCATCGCGAACAGGCTCCAACGCCACGCGCCGGTCTCTCTCCGTATAACCACCAGGGTGGTGAAGCAAGGCGCGTAGAGCATGACGAACATGATCAGCGTGAAGGCCATCAACGGGTTCCATCCAGGCTCTTTCCGGAGTTGTTCCGAGAGCCCTTCGGACTCCCCCGGGTCGGTTTTTCCCAGGCTATAAGCGGTGCCAAGCGTGGAGATCACCACCTCCTTGGCCGCGAAGCCCCCGATGAGCGCGATGTTGGTCCGCCAGTCAAAAGCGATGGGGCTGAAGACCCATTCCAGCGCAACCCCCATGCGGCCCCCAAAGGAGCTTTTCAGCTCTAGCGCCTGTTTCTCCTGTTCCAGGGTCTTGCGATCCGATTCGTAGAGCTTGTACGCGCTCGCCACCGGTCCCAGCGCGTTATCCCTCTCTTTCGTATCCGAGCCCGAGAGAGCGCGCTCCAGCTCCTCCGCAAGGGCTTTGAACCGGGGGCCCTCTCCCGGCACGCCTTTCTTGTCATCTTCCGGCGCTCCGCGGCTGATGAACCGCCGGAACGCCGACAGGTCGGCGGGACCGTTGAAGACCCCGCTCACCTCGGGCTTGGCCAGGAACTCGGAGGTCAGCTTTTGCTCCCGTTCGCGGAATTGCGCCGCCTCGCGCTCCGGCAGACCGGGGAAGGTCATCAGCGCCCAGAGAATAACCGATATGGAGAGGATAACGGTGCCGGCCTTCTTCAGGTACATCCATGTCCGTTCCCACGCATGGATGAGAAGGCCTTTCAGGGTCGGCAGACGGTACGGGGGGAGTTCCAGCACAAAAGGCGCCGAAGGCCCTGACAGGACGGTGGACCTGATTACTCGTCCCGCGCAGAGGGCCAGAGTCCAGGAGATGATGCTGAGCAGGAACATCATCAGAGGCTTGTGCGAAGAAAAGAAGGCGCCGATGAGGAGCGCGTACACGGGGAGCTTCGCGCCGCAGTTCATCAAGGGAGCGACCAGGATGGTTACGAGCCGTTCCTTGGGTTCTCTCATGGTGCGGGTGGCCATGATCCCGGGGACCGCGCACCCGCCGGCGAGCCCTCCGGAGACCATGAGAGCCAGCATGGACGCGCCGTGCAGCCCGAAACCGCGGAGGACGCGGTCGAGCATGAACGCGATCCTCGCCAGATACCCCGTGTCTTCAAGAATCGCTATGGCAAAGAACATGAACGCGATGAGAGGCGTAAACCCCACCACTCCGCCCACACCGTCTATGATCCCGCTGACGATGAGGGAGCGCAGGAGTCCTTCGGGCAACAACTCTGTCATGAACTGGCCCAGCCGGCGAAAAAAGACTTCAAACGCCTTCACCAGAAGTTCACTCCCCTGGAAAGTGAACACATAGACCGCATAAAGGATCGCCAGGAGAATCAACGGGCCCAAGAGCCGATTGGTGAGCGCCTTGTCTATGGTCTCGCTCAGATGGACCCGGTCTGACGGCTGAGAGGTAACCGCGCTCTTCAACGCGCCGGATATGAACCCGTACCGCGCGTCGGAGAGCAAGATGTCCGTGCTGTCTGCGAAAATGCCTTCCAAGTGTTTCCGACTCTTCTCCACCTGAGTGGAGAGATCGTCCCTTTCCGCCAGTCGCTCCACCTTTTCCGCGATATCCCGATCCCCTTCGAGCAACTTCATGGCGAGCCAACGGCTGGACATGTTCAGTTCCATCGCCACGGTCTCGGGGAGACGCGCTTGAATCTTCTCTAACTCTTCCTCCACTTCGGTTCCGTATGTGAACGCGGGAGGGGGGTTGTCGTTTTCAGGGGTTTCGGTCACTTGCACGACCGCGTTGAGGAGTTCCCGGATGCCGACCCCTCGTTTTCCGACCATGGGGATGACCGGGCAACCGAGGAGCTTTGAGAGCTTTTGGTCGTCGATCCCGATCTGCCTACCACGGGCCACGTCAATCATGTTGAGCGCAATAATGACTTTCACGCCCATCTCGATGATCTGCGCGGCCAGGTAAAGATTTCGTTCCAGATTGGACGCGTCCACCACATCCACGACTACGTCGGGCGCGGCTTCAAGGATGAAGTTGCGCGCAATGATCTCTTCCAGAGAAAATGCGGTTAGAGAGTATGTGCCCGGCAGGTCGACCACGTGGAGCTCACGGCCGACGAACTTCACCTGGCCTTCCTTCTTTTCCACGGTCACGCCCGGCCAGTTTCCCACATGTTGCCGCGCGCCGGTGATTGCGTTGAAAATGGTGGTCTTCCCCGCATTCGGATTGCCGGCAAGGGCCACGGTAACATAATGGCGGGCCGGTTTGGCGCCTGCCGCGGACCGACCTGCCCGCCGCCTGCCATAGCTCATGCCTGATCGCGGTTCGGCGAACGGCCGCCCACGGGCGCGCCCTTCGCCTGCCGGCCGACTCTTGTGATTGCGCATCTTAAGACACCTTGTTGGTTCTGCTGGAAGCCGATCCGAGGCCGCCTCGGGCTCTGAGCGCGTGTTTCTCGGGTTGAGCACACCCTGCCGGCGGCTCCCGTGGGAGAGTCCGCCGTAGGCGGGTTGCCCCATGAGCATTGGGCTTTGGTGGGACGGGCATCCTGCCTGTCAGGTCTTGGGAAGAAGATTGACAGGCGGGACGCCCGTCCCACCAAAGCTCGTTCCACCGAAGCCACTTGCGCAGTGCGGACCCGAAGAGGTCGCCGATCTCGCAAAAGCGATTACGGAGCACAGTGGGCGCTCAACACGAGGGAAAAGGCTCATGCGGCCTTTTGGGGCTCATTCATGAGGATGCCGTCTGCTTCGTCTCGTCTGAGAGTCACGTGGTAGCCCTTGATTACCAATTCCACGGGATCGGTGAGGGGCGCGTACTTAACTACCTTGACTTCCGAGCCTTTCACAAAACCCATTTCGGTCATTCTCAAACGGAAGTCACGGTTCCCGCACACTTGAAGTATGGTGCCTCGATCTCCGGGTTTATACTGGGACAATCGGATCGTCTCCGGTTGAGAGCAGTCCTGCTCCGTGTAGGCAGGGCATGCTTGACACATTTGTTCGGAAGAAGTGGGGGCCATCGGGGTCTCCGGTCGCGCATGATATGCTGCGGCGCATCTATGGAACATTGGTGAATACGCCTATTATAGTTAGTCTCGTCAACTTAGTTTTTAACCTTCTGCAATCACGGTGTCAAGCTTATTTTTGCTTAAGTTTCTTTCACTGCGTCGAGAGAGTGACTTAATGACTCTGATGCTCTTTCCCTGGCAAATAACAGCCCCAGCGCCTATATTCATCAAAGGCGCCATGCGCCGCCCGCTTGGCTGGGCTTCACGCGCATTCGGAGGGTTCGTCATGGACATTGACTACTTCGGGCGGAGAATGACGTTCGGGCCTTCGGAAAACCAAGGGGCCGAATTTTTTCCCAGACCCCTTGCGGAGGGCCTTTGGGTTTTGGGCAACTACTACTTCAATCTGTATCTTGTAACCGGGAGCCAGGCGTCCGCGCTCATCGAAGTCGGAGTGTCCGCGGTGGCGGACACGGTAATCCGGCAATTGGAATCGATCGGGATAAACCCGTCTTTCCTTGTGGTCACGCACCCTCACGCGGATCATGTAACGGGTCTCCAGGGGTTGGGCGAGCGTTATCCCGTCGCGCTGGTCGTCGCCGGAGACGGCGCCGCCGATTTCCTGGCCCATCCCCGCTTCCAGGAGACCGCCGCACGGGAGGACCGACACATCTGGCAGGCGCTCAAAGACCGAGGGCTCGAGCCGGGCAGGCCGCCCGTAGCTCAGGCCCCGGGGCTTATGAACTGTTTGATCGCCCGGGATGGGGACGAGATGGATCTGGGGGGCCTAACGCTCCGGTTTCTTGAGGCCGAAGGTCACTCGCCTGGAAACATTAATGTTTACGTCCCCGAACTCGAAGCCCTGGTTGCGTCGGATTCGTTGGGGTTCCACTTTGAGAAGCGCGGATTCCTGCCGCTCTTCCTCGCTGATTATGCGGCTTACGTGCAGACGATTCGAAGATTGAGCAGTTTTTCGACCCGCGTCCTCTGTGTCGCCCACCAGGGACCTCTCAGCGGCCGCGAGGTCGCGGCGGCCGCCTTCCAGCAGGCCCGGCAGGCTGCTGAAGCGCTGCATGATCGCATACTCTCCTCGCGACAGGATGTGGATTCTATGGCTGGCGAGCTGTTTCGGGAATTTTACGCCGAAGCCTTCCTTCTCTACTCAAGAGAGACCGTTGAGGGCGTCTGCAAATCCCTGGTCAAACGCGCCAGACAAGCTTAGCGACAACACGCTTTCGAGCAAGGAGGACAAGGAGAATCCTCGCGTAACAAGGATGCTTCCGCGTGCTCTGTGGGGATTGGGAAAATTTCGGCCTGCTCCGCGGGGGCCCAATCAGGGTGAGGAACTTCACCGTTCGGGGGTTTCAGAACGCAAAAGGACCGAGAGGATCATCTCCCGGTCCCTTTTCCCAAATGCTATTGGGTTCTAGCCGGCTCTACGCTGCTGACTACTACCAGCCCTTGGGGGGCGTGTAGGCGTTCACCGGTGTGCAGGGCACGGCCGCTGTAACGTAAGCGGGCTCCCCGAGTTCCACTTTGCACGCGGAATCAGTGGGGCAAAGCTGACCGGTGAACAGAGGCGTGGCGACCAAGCCGACCGCACGGAACGGAATGGCGATTGCGGCGTGGATCACCCCAGGAACCAAAGGCGGCTCGCACGAGGGAGCCACCGGGCCCTTAAGCACGAGCTGGTCAGGGCCGCAGAGCTGGGCGCCCCCGGCTTGATATACCACGTTGGGAACTCCCGGAGCAGGCCACTTGCTCACAGTATAAGCGGAACACACAGCCGCGGACAGAGCAAAAATGGCGAGGACTCCGAGAATCACTGCGGATTTCTTAACCATACCCTCATCCTCCTTTCATTAAAACCTTCACAGAGCGCTGGTTTGTAAATCATCCTAATCTTACGATATAAGGCGGATATTGCCGTGTATTTATCCGAAAAACCCTTCGATGTCAAGCGTTTTTTCGCGTGCCCTTGCCGCTTTGAACGACAATTCCGCTGTGGAAACATGCGCTTAAGCCAGCAGGACCGGACTAGGTAAGCCCGGTCCTTTTTTGGCTTACAAAATCATAACCAACGTTCCCGGCAGGCTTACCACAGGCCGCCGAACACGGTGGTCGGGTAGCCGAGGCCCATGGGCACCGCCGCGAGAGCAGCCGGGAAGGGGCCATACCAGGGGCCGCACTCGCCGTCACCGGAGCCGCCGAAGAGGCCCACGCCGCAGCCGTAAACGCCGTCGAAGCCGCCGAACAACCAATCAAGCGGAGTGGGGATAGCGGCGCACAGCCCGCCAAAGAGCCCCATTTTGCAGTCGCCTGCAAACTTGGCCGGCCCACACGCAGGCATAGGCGCCGGGCAGGGACCCACGATCTTCATCTCCCACTTCTTGACTATGGTCTTGCTCTTGGGATAGGGGGGGCAGTCCACAGGGACGTAGAGCGGCTTAGAAATACCGCAATCAACGCCATCACCGCAGCCACCGCCGAACAGAAAAGCATGCGACGTCCCAGCCGCCATCAGCACAAGCGACATTATGCCGAGAACAGCCAAAGTCCTCTTAACCATACCCTCATCCTCCTTTCCTAAATCCTTCAACGAGGAAGGTGAAATCACAGATTTTGGATTGCCTCCAAAATGACGCAATTCTGGATGTGTTTAGACTTTATTGCAGATGAGCCCCGCTTTGTCAACCATTTTTTTGGCTGTCGCGTCGTGAAAAACGGAGCCTCCCATCAACTCTGGGCCCATACGTTAGCCGGAAGGTCCTCGGGGTGTCAAGGAAAATCCTCCTCTCGACCCTTTCCGTGGCCCTACCTGCCGCAAACGCGGCGCGCAGGCCCGCCTGTGCAACACCTGCTTCCCGCTCGACCGTCGATTGCCGACCGGTGAGGGCGTTGACTCCGCCCCTGCCGAGGACTTAGAATGTCATCTCGGCGGCTCCGGTTCGTCGAGATGCGCGGGCACGTCCCGGGACCCGCCTCTGCTAAGCGCTCAGCGACTGACGGCTGGGAACCGGACCGATGGGCAGGCTTAACGACCTGCCCCTGCCACGTGGAAACGCTTGCCGAATCCTCGGGATTTTGGTACGCGGAGAGGGATGGTGATTTCTTGGTCTTGCAAGAGAATCCAACCCTGCTCCTCATGACGCCCTGAGGCCGATTTCGGTTGCTGAGAGGCGGCGGGCCGAACGCCGAGATCTGGGCTATAGACCGCGGGTCGAGATGATCACCAAGCCCACGCGATACAAGCTATGGAAAGGAAAACAGGTGCGACTACCCATGTCCGAGAACGATCATTCAAAGGCTTTCACCGGAGCTTCCCGTTACGTGCTGGATGAGGAGCTCGCTCGAATAGTCAATATATCCATGGCCCTGGAGATGCCCCTTCTTCTGAAGGGAGAACCGGGCACCGGCAAGACCATGCTGGCCCATGCGGTGGCCGAGAGTCTGGGGATGCCGCTGCTGGTCCTCAATGTGAAATCAAGTCTCAAACTGGTGGACTGCTTGTACCAGTACGACACTCTTACCCGGCTCAATGACAGCCGCTTTGGAGATTCCAAGCGCGATGTGAGCAATATCGAAGACTACATCAAGATGGGGAAAATAGGCCAAGCGTTCGTCTCCGACGTTCGCTGCGTGCTGCTCATTGACGAAATCGATAAAGCGGACACCGATTTTCAAGACGACATGCTCGACGTGCTGGATCAGATGCAGTTTGACATCATCGAAATCGACAAGACCGTGAGCGCAAGGCATCGTCCGGTAATCGTAATTACGTCCAACGCGAAGAAGGACCTCTCCGATCCATTCCTGGGGCGCTGTAATTTCCATCATATCGCGTTCCCCGAACCGGAGATGATGAGGCAGATCATTCGCGTGCATTTCCCCGATATCGACATGAATCTCATGGATACCTGCGTAAACGCGTTCTATCGGCTGAGAGAATTCCAGGGAATCGAAAAGAAGCCTGCCACACGGGAGCTGATCAACTGGGTCAGAACGCTCCGGCAGGACCCCGATTTTAGGCCGAAGGACCTGGTGGTGGGGAAGATCCCGTATCTTGGGGTGCTTTTCAAGAAGAGCCCTGATTATCAGCAGGCCGTGCAACAGATTCGGCGCTGGCGCATGTGACTCTGTTTGCCTGACGTCTTTGTTTTGACGGGACACGACTATGTTTGTGGATTTTTTCTACTTATTGAGACAATCAGGGATATTGGTGTCACCCACCTCTTTCCTGCGACTCCAGAAGGCCCTCTCCGTGGGCATGATTCAGAGCGTGGACGATTTCTACACCGCGGCCAGATCCATACTGATCAAGAGCGAACGGTATTTTGACCTGTACGATCAGGTCTTTGCCCACTATTTTCGTGGCGCGGAGCTACCGGACTTCAAAGGGGTCGAGTTGGAGGAAGCCGCTCGGGCGTTGCTCGAGGAGTGGCTCAAAATGCCCGAGGAACTTGCCGCGGCTCTCGGCATGACCCAGGAGCAACTCCGGCAACTCACTCCGGAGGAGCTCATCAAATATTTCCTGGACCGCCTCAAAGAGCAGACGGAAGCTCATCACGGGGGTAACAGGTGGATCGGGACGCGGGGAACCTCGCCGGTGGGACACTCCGGTTTTCACCCGGGAGGGATGCGCGTCGGCGGTCGATCTATGGGGAAGTCCGCGGTGAAGGTGGCTTTGGAAAGACGCTACCGCGATTATTCCGCTGACGGCCCCTT
The DNA here is from genome assembly GCA_016875095.1 of Deltaproteobacteria bacterium. GTDB lineage: Bacteria > Desulfobacterota > Desulfomonilia > Desulfomonilales > Desulfomonilaceae > VGSG01. The sequence goes on along the minus strand of VGSG01000063.1, from coordinate 17,888 downwards.
GACCCAGGCTCAGATCGGGGAGGCCTTGAAGCGCCTCAGGCGGATGATTCCTGTCGGCCCAAAGGACAAGGTGAACGTGGACGAAACGATTCGGGCCACCACCCGTAACTGCGGGGAAATAGAGATCGTCTTCGATCGCGCGCTCCGGGATCGGCTGAAAGTCATTCTGATGATCGACAACGGCGGGTGGTCCATGGACCCGTACGTGGAGGTGGTCCAAACCCTCTTCAATTATGCGCGCGCTCAGTTCAAGGATGTGAAAACATTCTACTTTCACAACACCATCTATGACTTCGTGTGGGAAGACGCGCCCAGGAGGCACAAGCCTCAGCGTGTGGAGGAGTTCTCCACCTGGGATCCGGACACCCGGCTCGTCATCGTCGGTGACGCGAGCATGGCCCCGTATGAACTGATGGCCACGGATGGCTCCATATACGTGGACGAGCGCAGTGGTAGGCCGAGTGTCGATCGACTCAACCTGCTGGCGGATTTGTTTGCTCACTCCGCCTGGCTCAACCCCACTCCGTTGCGCCTTTGGCAAATGACGCGGACCATTGGGGTCATCTTGAAGGTCTTCCCCATGTTCGAGCTTACCCTTGACGGTCTGGAACGTGCGGTGACCCACCTCATGAGCAAGAACTAGCGGAATCTGCGGGACTTTCGAGTCTCTCAGACGTTGTGCGGCGCGCGGGCCGCCTCGTCCTCGCGGCTCAAGATCGGGCTGAGGATACTGGGCGAGATCGGAAAAGAACACTCATCAGTGGTTGATCGCGAGTTCCCTTTATTGTACCTACCTCTTCGGAATCGGCGCATGCTCAGTGGTCGGTGCGTCGGCCTTTGCTGAGATCCATCGCAACAGGTGGAACGATTGCCCTCTCGGCGTAAAAAGATTCTTTCACTGGCTAAACGATCTCTCTTTGTCTTTGCCGCTCTGATCGGGGCTTATGGAATTGTTCTTACGAGCATGGTTTTATGGGGTTTCGAAGTCAAGCTCAAGCGATGGCCCCTTCTCATTCACAGCGACACGTTCACTATGCGCGTGGGGGATCACGTCGATGGAATTCAGCTCACCGAGCGACTTAAGAGGCTGGGATATGTTGAGACCACGGACCTCATACCCGGACCGGGTCATTGGAAAAGCTCCCCGACAGAGTTCAGGGTCTATCTGAGACCAACCCCGCTCACGGGGCGTCAAATCGGGACCGGGCCGGTTCGGATGGGGCTTGTTTTGGGCGCCATCAGATCGATGCAGTTCACTGGAACCGGCGCGGAAGTGGAGCAGCTCGTGCTCGAACCCGAACTGCTGGACATTGCGCCGGCTACGGGATATCCGAAGCAGCTCTGCCGGCCTGTCCCCCTCGATCGGATTAATCCTCTCCTAGTAGCGGCTATATTGCTTACCGAGGATACGCGCTTTTTCTCGCACCTAGGCATCGACTTTACCTCCATATACCGGGCGCTGCTGGCGAATCTGAAAGTCGGCAGGTACGCGGAGGGCGCGAGCACGGTTCCGCAACAGTTGATTCGTATGACCCTGCTCTCTCCCGAGAAGACCCTTTGGCGCAAGTTCAACGAAGTCTGTCTCGCGCTGGTTGCGGACACCATATACAGCAAGGAGAGGATCCTGGAGGCGTATCTCAATCGGGTCTATTTCGGACAGTGCGGACCCTTTCCTGTGCACGGAGTCGCCGCGGCCTCATGGGCGTTCTTTGGGAAGGACCAGGCAGATCTGGACCCGGCGGAATGCGCGCTGCTCGCAGCTACGATCAAGGCGCCCAATATCATAAGGCCTTCGGTGCATCCGGAGCGCTCCCGCGGCAGAAGGAACGTGATTCTTGGGCTTCTCTTCAAGGCAGGGAAGATATCCCGCGATCAGTATGACACCGCGCTTACAGATCCCATGACCATGAGCGCGTGCGCGATGCGCCCGGTTAAAGCAGGAGCTTTCGTCGGCTTGGTCTTAGCGAAATGGGCGGAGACGCGGTTGAACGCTCCAACGGAGAACGGCGGTCGCGATCTTGTCACGTCGCTGGATCCTCTCTTGCAGTCTCATGCCTTGCAGTGGCTGAAGGACCTGGGCCGCGCCGGCGAGACGGCCCATCTCATAGCGGCGACTCCCGCGACGGGCGAGATCAAGGCTTATGTTGCCCCCACCGAAACGGGGTGGTCCGGCGCGGGCGCAGATCTGATGGCCCTTTTTCCCTTGGCCGCGATTCCTGCTCTTACTCCCAACGAGTCCGGGATAGCGCGGGTCACCCTCACCACTTCGGTGTTTCAGCCAAGCGGGCCTCATGGAGCGCTCACGTTGCGACAGGCATTCGCGTCCCATCGGAGCGCGCTGTTGACCTGGCTGGTCTCTAACGCCGGTCCTGAAAAGATCGTCGCGCTCCTCTCCGAATTCGGCGTGCGCAGTAAGTTGAGCGGAGGAACCGTCACTATCCAGCCGTTGACACCTATAGAAACGGCTCAAATCTACGCGATCGCAGCGCGGCTGGGCGATGCGGGTGAGCTTCACCCGTTGAGCAGGTCGCGAGAGGATGGCAAGAAAGAGTCGAGCCTCGCGCGAAAGCGCGTTTCGGTGAGACCGGACACCCTCTATCTTGCGAACTATCTTCTCTCCGAGCCTGAGGCTATCACATTGACGGATAGCCGCCTCGACAAGAGAAGAGCACGGCCGTCCCGCTTCACCGCAATTGATGGAGAGGGCGTCTGGAGCATCGCTTACCGGCCCGACATGATCATGCTGATGAGGATTCGAGGAACAGGCTTGTCCGGCGCCGTCCTGGAACGTGGCGTAAGAAAGCTTTTTCCGGAACCCCCGTCATGGGTGACGAGCGCCGCGCTCACCCCCGAGGGTATTGTCTTCCGCAAGATCTGCGCGGGATCGGGGCTGCGCGCTACTTCCCTCTGTCCGCAGGTTATCCATGAGGCTTTCCTGAAGGGTTCTCAACCGGCGGAGTGGTGCGCGCTGCCCCATGAGGCCCCCATCAAGAGTTCGAGCCGACCGCCGCCGTGAACCTCCCCAAACGTAAACCCGACCACGGTCGCTTCATGCCGAGCCCTTTCATGGGATGCTCGCAATCCTGTTCGAGCATGGATTGTCCGGATCTGATAAAGTCACGAGGAATACCGACACTCGAAGGAGGAAGTCATGGACGAATTTGTTCGGGCGCATTGGCAAATCGTAATTGACGCCACCATGAAGGCGCTCAAAGATCACGGATTCGATGCGCGCTTTTGCTCTACGCGGGAAGAAGCCGCGCAGTTCATTCTCGAGACGGCAAAGGACTGTGCGAGCGTCGGCATCGGGGGCACGCACACGGCTCGCGCCCTCGGTATTGTCCCCATGCTGGAGAGCGCGGGAAAGACCGTATACGATCACTGGAAGCTGAAGGTAGGGACCCCGGAAGAATTGGACTGCCGCCGGAAGCAGATGCTCGCGGACCTCTTCATCTCCTCTGCAAACGCGCTCACTATGACCGGCGAATTGGTCAACCGCGAGGGAGCGGGAAACCGCATCAACGGCATGACGTTCGGGCCCCCTAAAGTAATCATCGTGGTGGGGAGGAACAAGATAGTCCCCGATCTGGACGCAGCGATCGGGAGGCTTGAGAGCGTCGCAGGCCCAATCCGCGCGATGAGCCTCAACCGGAAGACCCCTTGCGTGAAGACGGGCTATTGTATGGACTGCGACTCACCTGAGCGGATTTGTCGGATAACTCACATCATGCACCGCAAACCCGCGTTCACGCATGTCACCGTGCTGATACTCGACGAGGAGATCGGCTACTAGCCATGGAAATCACGGTTAGCAGTCCTAACCGGGTGGACCTGGCCGGCGGAACCACTGATTTGTACCCCCTCTTCCTGCTTATGGGAGGGGGTTGCGTTGTGAATGTCGCGATTTCGCTTGTGAGCCGGGTGATTGTTCGGGAGCGGCGCGGGAAAGGAACATTTCTACGATCCGAGGACCTGGACGCAGAGATTGAGGCCGCGTCCCTGTCCGATGTGCCCCTCGATGGCCCTCTGGGTCTGGTGGGTCGTGCGGTTCGAGCTTTTCCTCCCGAGCGGGCTGTGGAGATCATCACCCGCAACGACGCCCCTCCCGGATCCGGACTGGGGGCTTCCAGCGCTCTTTTGGTTTCACTCTTAACAGCGCTCCTCCGTATCAGGAACGAACAGCGCGACCGACGGTCAATTATAAACCTGGCTACGAACTTAGAGACCGCCGCCATCGGCGTGCCGGCCGGGCAACAGGACTACATCGCGGCCGCTTACGGGGGAATATCCATACTGAATTTTGGGCACACCGGTTTTCAGCGGCAACCGGTTGAAGACGCGGACATTGTTAAGAGTCTTGGGGAGCGCATCATAGTTTCCTATACGGGAGAAGGACGTTTTTCAGGCATGAACAACTGGGACATGCTCAAGGGATTCATAGACGGGAGAGACCAAGTCCGAGAAAAGCTCATCGAGATTCGAGACGTAGCTGTTCTCATGGCGAGCGCGCTTCTCCAGGGGCGGATCGAGGAAGTCCCGGTTTTGATGAGCCGGGAATGGGAGCTGCGTCGAAGCGTCGCGGACGGCATAGAGACCCCGCGGATCAAGTCTATTATGGACAGGGCTCGGAACTCGGGGGCTCTGGCCGGGAAGATTTGCGGCGCGGGGGGCGGTGGCTGTATGGTCACCTTTGCGCAGCCCGAGAACCATGCCCGGGTCAAGGAGGCGATCACGGAAGCCGGCGGCGTCGCGCTTCCCGTCACGATCGTGACGGGAGGGACACGGGTCGTGTGTTCCCCGGATCAGGAAGGGCTTCCCATATAGACAAGCCCTCGCCACTGTTGAATTATGCGGGCCAGACGCCTCCCGCGGGGCGCCTGAGTACTTACAGCCCCATTGACTTTTCTGTTGCTCGGTAACGCCGTTCGTGCTAGTGACTGCGCGCCGCTCTTAGTCATAGTCCATGGAGGTGAGTTATGAAGAGTTTGAAGAAGTGGGTCGTGCTTTTGTTGGCCCTGGCCTTTGCGCTCTCCGTCACGCTTGCGTTTGCCGCGGAAAAGAAAGGCTCGCAGTGGTTCGTTATCAAGGACAGCAAGGGTGTCTGCAAGGTGATCCAGTCCGGCAAGGACAAGACCCCGGCGTCGATCGCCGGACCGTTCGCTACCAAGGAGTTGGCTGCAAAGGCTAAGGCGGAGAAGTGCCCGCCAAAAGAAAAGAAGAAGTAGCCGCGCGGCGATTCCGAACCTGACCAGCGGACTTCTTGGCTATCGCTTGTTCAAAGAAATAGCCATCGAGCCTGCGGTCCTCGACGGTGCGAGTTCAGCTAGGATGCGGCGCCCACGCGTTCTGTGTGGGTACCGCATCGATCCAAACAGAACCGCCAATTCCGCGTCTCGCGGGTAAGCCCCTATGAGGACTCACGGCTCCTCCTTGAGCGAGTCCGCGAGCACTCCCTTATCAAGATAGAGGATGCGTTTGGATTTCTTTGCGGCGCGGGGATCGTGGGTCACCATCAAAATGGTCTTCTCAAACCGGTCGTTGAGTTTTCCCAGAAGCTCAAGCACATCCGTGGCAGACTTCTTGTCCAGGTCCCCTGTCGGTTCGTCCGCCACCACGATGAGCGGATCCGTGACCAGCGCCCTGGCGATTGCTACCCTCTGCTGTTGGCCTCCCGAGAGTTGCGCGGGATAGTGATCGATACGATCGGCGAGGCCGACCGCGTCCAAAGCCGCGAGAGCGTGTTCTCTGCGGTTGATGCGGGAAAGAGGCGTAAGCAAGAGCGGCAACTGGACATTTTCCAGCGCGGTCAAGACCGGGATCAGATTATAAAACTGGAAGATAAACCCCACATTGCGGGAACGCCAGGTATTAAGCTCCGATTCGCCGAGTTCGTTGATGTTCACTCCGCCGACGGTAATGGCGCCGCTGTCCGGAGCATCGATCCCCGCGATGAGATTCAGCAGGGTGGTCTTGCCCGATCCCGATGGGCCCATGAGGGCGAGGAATTCGCCAGTGCCGACGTCGAGCGAGATATCCCTGAGCACGGGGATCTCTTGGTTTCCTCGTCGATAGGATTTGCAGACATTTCTGACCTCCACCAAAGGTAATAAGGGCTCGACCCGCGTGCTCATTGGGCGACTCTGACCCTGTCGCCGTCACTTAGTTTCCCATCCGCCCGCAGCGCTATCTGATCGCCGTTCGTCAGGCCTGCCAAGACTTCCACGGTATCTCCCCACGTCCGTCCCGTCTTGACTGGAGCGGAGCGGACTCTACCGCCGTTAATCCTTAGGATACTCTGCCCGTTAGGCGAATTGCGTATCGCAGATGCGGGCACGGCCAGCACGGGCTCTTTTTCACCCGCGACGAGAGCCCGCGAAAGAAAGGCCACCTTCACGCTCATCTCAGGCAGTACGCGTTCGTCCAGCTCTGAGAACTTCACTTTAGTGAGCACGGTTGCCTTGGAGCGGTCCGCCGTGGGGACTATCATGTGCACGCGCCCGTCGAAGCGGTCCCTGGGAAGGGCATCCAGCCGGATTTCACATGCGACGCCCGGTTTCACCTTTTCCAGATTAGACTCCGAGACGTCCACCTCCACAAGGAGCGAATCCATATCCGCCATGGTTACTACCGCGGCCTTGGCGTTGAGAGCCCCGCCAAAGGGCGCGACCACCTCGCCTTCGTCCGCGTTCTTGGTGAGGATCACTCCGTCGAAGGGCGCGCGGATAAAGGAGTACTCCAGGTTTACCTCGGTAATCTTGACCGAAGCGTGGGCGCGCTCCAGGAGGAATTTGGCGGACCTTTCGGACGCAACAGCCTTCTTGTATCGGGCTTCTGCGGTATCGTGAGCCTGGAGGGATGCGGCCCCTGATTCTTTCAAGGAGGCGATTCGATTATAGTTCAAGGTCGCGTCGTGAAGTTCGGCTTCCGCGTTCTTGAGCATCGCCTCCGCGCTTCTCACCCCTGCGCGAGCCTCCTCCAACGCGGCCTCCAAGTCCTTGTTCTCGAGGCTGGCTATGATCTCTCCCTTCTTAACCTTTTGACCTTCCTCCACATAGAGCTTGGCCAACCGTCCGGTAGCCTTTGAGGACACAGCCGCTTTACGTTGAGCCACGACGTAGCCGCTGGCGTTCAAGAGCGCCAAAGCCTGCGATGGATAGGTTGGAGTGACTTTGTACGCCTGGACATCCACCGGCCGACTCAACAGACCCGACCAGCCAAGCGCTCCGAGGACAATCACCCCTGCCAAGAGACACGCGATCAGCCATAAGATGCGTCGTTTCCTCAGCGCGTCTTTGGAAGGCCCGGCTCTTTCCTCTCGTTCGATCCTTAGTTTTGCGAGGTCGTCCACTGCCATTGTCTGTAGCCTATTTCCTCGGGAATCAGGGGCGCCCGGTGTGGCTCAGCAGGCGCAGGGAAAACCGGCGCGAGCTCGGGTTGGCCAAGAGTATGGCGACTTGCGCTCAGGCCTGCCGCTATGCATAATAGACACCGTTCCTCGCGGAACGATTGGATGTCCAGGGAGCCCGGGATGCTTGAGCTTTGATGATCCCAAGACCAGGACTCCGTTTCCCAAGATCGTCCCACCTTATCATGCGCTTCTGATACGGGCAAGGAGTGGGCAATGAAAACCCCGCTGTTACGATGGCCCCGGATCGTAGTTGCAGCGCTCGCCATGACGGTGATGAGTCTTGTCATGGTGCCGATCTTTGTTGTTGCGGCGCTGTTGACCTCCTCGGGCAGCCCCACCTACCGTATGTCCTTGGCATGGGCGTGGGTGGTGGCGAAAATTCTTGGAGTCTCCTATTCGCTCCGAAACGGCGAGAAGGCGACACCCGGTCAATCGTACATCGTAGTCCCGAATCACCAGTCCCACACGGACATTCTTGCTCTACTCCTGACGCTACCTGTGCGGTATCGCTGGGTGATCAAGAAAGAGCTGGTGAAGATCCCTGTTTTTGGGTGGGGGCTCGCGCTTACGGGAGCAATAGTCCTAGACCGCTCCAACCCGGAGCAGGCGAGGCAGAAGCTTCAGGATGGGTCTTCCAAAGCGGCGGGCGGTTGGTCTATCCTCATCTACCCGGAGGGGACCAGGAGCCCCGATGGGAAGTTGCTTCCATTCAAGAAAGGTCCGTTCATGCTCGCCGTGAGCACCGGTGTGCCTCTCCTCCCCGTGACGGTCAACGGCGCCTATAAGATTCTGCCGAAGAAGACGCTGGAGCTCCGCCCCGGCCACATCACCGTGACCCTCTCAGATCCTATATCTACCGAAGGCTTGGACAAGAAAGATGTTCCCGAGCTGCTGCGAAAAACCAAGGCGGCGATCGAGGCGAACCTCGACCCACACTACGACCCGTTCGCTTCCCGCAACGGAACCCCTCAGGCGAAAGCATGATCGGGAGCGCCCGCGATTGAGATAGGGCTGCTAGTCCGCTTCCCGGTTTTCCCCGCGAGCCAGCTTTGCGGCAGGGACCGCCATCAAGGTTACCATCGCTTTGGCCACGAGGGCTTCGTCCCCACGTTTCCTTATGTCCAGCACTTCCGATTCGGAAACGATGACCTGACGCCCTTCCCGAATTACCCGGGAATTGCAGATCAGGGCTTCTCCGAACGCGGGTCTGAGGAAGTTTATTTTGAATTCTATAGTGAGAATTTGGACGTTCTCCGGGACCGTGGTAAACGCGGAATAGCCTGCCGTATGATCGGCCATCGTGGCAATCACCCCCGCGTGAATAAACCCGTCTTGCTGACGATGATCCGGAGTGATCGTCACTCGCGACTGAAACCGGCCCCAGCTTGCGTCCATTGCCTTATAACCACAGTATTTGATGAAACCCCTCTCATAGTCCTTCTTTATGAAATCCAATCGCTCTTGGCGTACGGACCGCTTTCTCATGCTCACCTTCCTGGTCGCGGCTCTGCCCTCCTTATATATAGCAAGGAGGTTCCAATCTCGGCCAGCATATTCGGTCGGAGGTGATATGTCTTCGGTCAGACGGATGTTGCATCGCGCGCCGAAAGTTTGATAATATTTTCGTTCTTGGCCTTGAGGCGGCGTTACACGGACACCGTTTTTTTCGGGCGGGCAGCTCGGCGCCCGCATCGAAATATGATCGTCTTCGCCTGAAGAGACGAATTGGTAACATCGGTCGGTGAACGAACTCATTGATAACCCTTATTGGTAGCGGAAGAAACGGCGCTTCGCGGGAGGATGCGGCTCTTCGTTCAACCTTTGAGCTACTCCGGATGGCCCGAGAAGCACGGGCGGTCCATATTGTCCGGGATGGCTGGTGGCGGTCGGAGCCGCTTTGTGAGGAAGGCTGATGCTTCCGAGGTAAGGGAATTTTAGGTCTTAGGAGTTATGGAGAGGGCCATGAAAACAAAGTACGTGTACGCGTTTGAGGCAGGGGATGGAAAGAACAAGAAGCTCTTGGGGGGCAAAGGCGCCAACCTCTGTGAGATGACTCAGATCGGACTGAGGGTCCCACCCGGCTTCGTGATCACCACGGACGCGTGCCTCGCGTATCTTAATTCGCCCACCAACGATCTGCCCCAAGGTCTTATGGACGAGGTCATGGAGCACATAAGGGCCCTGGAAAAGGCTACCGGTAAGGGCTTTGGCGATCCGGAAAACCCGCTTCTCGTTTCGGTGCGCTCTGGATCGGCCCTCTCCATGCCGGGAATGATGGATACCATATTGAACCTCGGCTTGAACCAGGACACCATCCACGGACTTATCAAGCAAACCGGCAACGAGCGCTTTGCCTACGACGCGTATCGTCGTTTTATCCAGCTCTTCGCCAAGGTCGCGATCGGAATTCCTGACGATTACTTCAACGCGTCTCTGGACGCGATCAAAGTGAAATCAGGGGCGATCTCGGACATTGACCTCACCACCTCCGATCTTCAGGAGATCACGGACCTCTTCCTCCATGTTGTGGAGGAGCAGGCGTTGCGATCCTTTCCCCAGGACGTATACGAACAACTGACCATCGCGATTAAGGCTGTCTTCGGCTCTTGGATGGGGAAGCGAGCCGTCGATTACCGCCGTGAGTTTCGTATCACACCGGATATGGCCAATGGGACGGCCTGCAATATAGTGGCGATGGTCTTCGGCAATATGGGCAGCGACAGCGGCACCGGCGTCGGCTTCACCCGAGACCCCGCCACGGGCGAGAACTTGATGTTCGGGGAATACCTGGTGAACGCCCAAGGTGAAGACGTGGTGGCCGGCATCCGGACCCCCAAACCTATTCAGGCCATGGCAAAGGAGATGCCCGACCTCTACGCCCAATTGGAAGACCTCAGGCAGAAGCTGGAACGGCATTACCGCGAGGTTCAGGACTTCGAATTTACCATCGAGAAGGGGGTTCTGTACTGCCTTCAGACCCGCAACGGCAAGATGAACGCCACGGCCATGGTGCGCACTTCCGTGGAAATGGAATCGGAAGGGCTGCTCACCAAAGATGAGGCCCTGGCCCGGATCAATCCAGAGAATATGGAGCAACTCCTCTACCCCGGACTGGATCCGTCGTATGACGCCAAGCCGCTTGCGACCGGCTTGCCGGCCTCTCCCGGCGCGGCCTCCGGAAAATGCGTCTTCGACGCGGATCGGGCCGAGTCGCTAGGCAGCGCGGGGGAGAAGGTGATCCTGGTGCGTGAGGAGACCAAGCCCGATGACATCCACGGTTTTTTTGCCTCGCAGGGCATCCTGACCAGTCGTGGGGGCAAGACCTCTCACGCGGCGGTGGTCGCCCGGGGAATGGGCAAACCATGTGTGGCCGGCGCGGAAGGGATTCATGTGGATACGCTCCATCGGCTGGCTCAAGTGGGTGATAGGGTTGTCCACGAAGGAGATGTCATCACCATCGACGGCGCCACTGGAAACGTCTATCTGGGCGCCATCCCTACCGTGGAGCCTGAGTGGAGCGCGGAGCTCGATATTTTGCTTCAATGGGCCGACGATACCGCTCGTCTTGGGGTGAGGGCCAACGCGGACACCCCCGAAGATGCGGAACGGTCCAGAAAGTACGGCGCCACGGGGATCGGTTTGTGCAGGACCGAGAGAATGTTCAACGCGCCTGACCGGCTACCGATTGTGGTGGATATGATCCTCGCGCAGGACAAGGAACAGCGGGAAGAAGCCTTGGCGCGCCTGCTTCCTATTCAGCGGGCAGACTTTGTGGGGATCTTCAAGGCCATGTCACCCTATCCCGTTACGATCAGGCTCCTCGATCCTCCTATCCATGAATTTCTGCCACTGGAAAGCGAACTCCTCGTGCAGCTCGATGACTTGCGAGAGCTTCGCGACACCGTCCGTACGGCCTCCAGGCTTCTTGACACCGTTCGCTTTGTGGATCCCGCTTTGCATGAGAAGTACGCCGCGGGAATAGCCAAGCTGCCGATAAATCTGGAACGGCTTGACACGGAAACTGTCGAGAAGGTCCTCGCAAAACGAGAACTAATGCTTCAGCGAGCTCGGACCTTGCGAGAGGTTAACCCCATGCTGGGGCATCGCGGCGTACGACTCGGGCTTAGTTATCCCGAGATTTACGGTATGCAGATCATGGCAATTCTGGAGGCCACAGCGGAGTGCCTGAAGCAGGGGGTGGAAGTCCACCCCGAGATCATGGTTCCTCAGGTGGGCATTGCGAAGGAATTAGAAGCGGTCAAGACGCTCGTGGACACGATAGCCCTGGAAGTTGAAGCCAGTCATAAGGTAAAACTCGATTGCAAGTACGGCACCATGATCGAGGTGGTCAGGGCCTGCGTGCTGGCGGGCGAGATTGCGGAGATTGCGGAGTTCTTTTCGTTCGGCACAAACGACTTAACCCAAGCCACCTTCTCATTCAGCCGTGAAGACGCGGAGAACAAATTCCTCCCCTTTTACCAGGAGACCGGAATCCTGGATACAAACCCGTTCGAGTCTCTCGACACCAAAGGTGTGGGGGGCCTGATGCGCCTCGGGGTAACCGAAGGGCGCAAGACGAAGCCTGACCTGAAGATCGGCATCTGCGGGGAACACGGCGGCCACCCGGCTTCCATAAACTTCTGCCATGAAGTAGGGCTGGATTACGTGTCATGTTCGGGCCCACGCGTTCCCATCGCGAGGCTTGCCGCGGCCCATGCGGTTCTCAAAGAAAGGGCGTCCATCACGGACAAATCGTTGTGAACGTGAACGCGTTGGGACAGGTCTTCGACTCAGCATTTTCTTGACCGGCGCGCTCTCGAATGGTACTGTAAAGCGCTGCCCGGTTAGGATTGCGCCTCGCGCGTTGTTGGGGCCTGAAAGGAATGACGATGAAACGGTGGAGACTTACAGCCGCGGTCGTATTTGCACTGTGTTGCATGATGGCGTCTCTTTCCTTCACCGCGGGAATGCCCGACTCGACCAAACACACCCCTGAGCGGCCTATTCCACCCGAGTCCGTGGGGGGAGTCTCCGTGCCGTTTGACGTGCCCATTTGGCCGACCATTTTGAAGACCGAATTTCACGTGCTCCCTTGGATCAGTTTTGGCACGGCTTCGATCACTATTCCCGGAACGGGTAAGTGTATCGACATCCCTTCGCCGTGCCTCTCCCTGAAGGCTATCCCGGTCTGGATTCCGTGGCTGAGGCCGCTGGACGTGGAGTGTAAAGACCCGGCTGTCTGCCCGGGCAAGTGATCCCGCCTGAAGGAATAGTCCCAAGGATTGTTCAACCGCTCCAATCCGACTACAATGGCTCCACCATTGAGAGGAAATGGAGCCGCGCGTTGGATAGGACATCCGTTGCATCGGTGCTTGATCAGATTCTTGGTTTCTTAAGCGGACCCCCAGGACTTCTGCTGGAGATTCCCGTCCGGGAAAACCTCACCCAACGAACCGAAGCGCTCCTGGACAAGGCTCATTTTCCTGGAGAAGCCCTCTACGTGGGGATCCTGGGCGGGACCGGCGTAGGCAAGTCCACGCTGATCAACGCGCTTGCCCGCGCGGAAATCTCCGAAGTGTCCGACCGTAGGCCCTTTACAGACCGGGCGGTCGTCTATCGCTATCGGGACACGGAGCGGGGGCTCGACCAAGTGGCCCACCTGATACGGGAACCCGACGCGCTCCATGACAGCGAACCCATCAAGGATCTGATTCTCATCGATCTCCCGGACTTTGACAGCACGGAGCTGGAAAATCGAACAACGGCGCTCCACATGCTGCCCTGGCTCGATTGCGTGGTCTGGGTGGTAACCCCGGAGAAATACGCGGACGAAGTTTTTTACCGGCTGGTGAGAGACACCGCAATCAACACCGAGAATTTTACCTTCGTCCTGAACAAAGCCGACGAGCTGAAGGCGCAGGATGGGGCAAAGTCCCGCGGGAAAATCACCGATGTGCTGGGTGACTTCGCCTTCAGGCTACGGCATGAAGGGGGCGTCGAACAGCCTCGCATATTCGCTCTTTCCGCGGCCCAGGAATTTTACGGCGCCACTCCCGATCCGGTCCTGGAAAAAGAGTTCGATCGATTCCGTGGGTTCCTCATGGCCAAGCGCGACGCGAAAGAGATCGCGTCGGTCAAGACGGTCAATCTGGTGGAGGAAACAAGCCGTCTCCTTGCCGACGTCCGAGCGGCTCTCCGTCCTGACGATCTGACGCGACTCGCGCAATCAATCCGAGTAAGGGAGGCGGTTCCCGGAGATGCGCCGCCCTCCGTTAACCTTGTCGCGCAGGAACAGAGGCAACGGCTGGCATCCGCCGTCTTTCGGACGCTGGTCTCAGAGGAGCCCTCGATCCGACCTGTGAAGATCGGCATGAAGATAATGGACCTCAGGTTTCGAGAAGAGTCGCCATCCGATGAACTCCTGGAGTCCCGGTTTCAGAGTTTAGCGGACGCGCTGGGCGCGGAAGCGCGAAGGGACCTGGAGCGACGGGGAGCGCAAACCCACCACGAGCTTCTCCTCACTTTCGGAGAATCAGCCGCGTCAGGAGGGATCGACCCGCGCATTCTTATCGACGAAGTTGTCCACAAGGCTGCAACTGCGTTTTCGAGGGGCCTGAGCCTGATACGTTTGCGACGCGGGGGGCGCTTCACCAGGGCCCGGCAGAAGACGGTCCTTGCCCTGCCCTTCGTGGTTTTCGCCGTGAAGCTGGCGGGCCTTTCGCGGATCGAGACCTTCTTGGAACAGCCGGGCGTCACCAAGGGTTTTGGTCTGGCGCTGGCGGCGCTTACGAATCTGTTCAGCTCCGACGGGCTTGTGGGCTTGTGCGTGGTCTTGATCTGCCAGCTCTTGCTCACATGGCATCTCGCGTCCCGGAGAGTGAGAAGGCTGGAAAGGAAGTCCCAATCTTTAGCTGATGTTGCTGTCGACGAGCTTCGCCGCAGCCTTGTGTCAGCGATGGAAGAATTCCGAAAAAAACAGCGACAGACAGCAGAGCAGATCGAAGAAAGCCTCAAGGGGTTGAATGGATTGGAAGAGACGTTCCGTACGGTCTCCCAATCCGAGCCCCGGCTTCGCCACGCGGCTTCGTAGCCATGCGGTGACCCCGCGGAACACCGGGGAACCGCATCGTTCGCGGTCTTCACATCATCCATGCGGCGCCCTGCGTTCACCACGTCCTACTGTTGAACGGAGCGGCGGCAGAGTCATAACGTGGATCTAACCAGGATCATTTTACGGAATGTTTTTCGTCATCGACTGCGCGCGGCCCTCACCATTTCGGGCGTCGCGGTGGCGATGCTGGCCTTTGCCATGCTGATCACGCTTGTGGACGCGTGGTACTCGGGGGTGAATTTTGCCGCGGAAAACCGGTTGATAACAAGAAACAAGATCTCTCTGATTTACAGTCTGCCGCTCTCGTACGAAAACCGTATTCGCCAGGTGCCGGACGTGACCGGAGTGAGCCACGGTGTCTGGTACGGAGGCATATACAAGGACAAAAAGAACTTCTTCGGTCAGTTCGCCATAGGAGAATTGGAGTACCTGAATCTCTTGGCCGAGTTTCTCGTGAACGAACAGGAGAAAAAGGCCTTCGCCACCCGCCGCAACGCCGCAATAGCCGGGAGGAAACTCGCGGAGCGCTTCGGATGGAAAATCGGGGACGTGATCCCCCTTCAGGGGACGATTTTCCCGGGAAATATAGAGCTTGTTCTCGTGGGAATCTACCGAGGCGCACGAAAAGGTGTGGACGAGACCACGCTTATGTTCCGATGGGATTACCTGAACGAGCTCCTCAAGAAGAGCATGCCCGAGCGAGCCGATAGGGTGGGATGGTACCTTCTCCGGATACGCGATCCGGATAGGGCTGCCGAGGTCGCACGCGAGGTGGACGCGCTTTTCGAGAATTCCCTCGCTGAGACGTTGACTGAGACCGAGAAGTCTTTTCAGATGGGCTTCGTCGCGATGACGGATGCGATTGTGGCCTCTATTCGAGTTATCTCCGCGGTGGTCATCGGCATAATTCTGCTGGTCCTGGCAAACACCATGTCCATGACCGCGAGGGAGCGAACCGCGGAATACTCAGTGCTCAAGACCCTCGGATTCGGCCGACGATTCGTCTTCACCTTGATAGCCGGCGAATCCATATCCATAGCGGCGGCGGGCGGCGTTCTTGGTTTGATGGCCAGCTACCCCGCAGCCGCGCTCTTCCATCATGAATTGCAGGCTTTTATCCCCATTTTCGACGTGGAGCCCGAAACCCTCGCCCTGTCAATGGGAGTTTGTCTACTGGTAGGCCTGCTGGCTGCCATACCCCCGGCGGTCAGGGTAACGAGAATGCCGATCGCCGAGGGGCTCGGACACGTGGGGTAACCGCGTTCGATCTTCAGAGCTTCCGTTGTCCGTCAGGTCCGGTGGCCGCGGGCCTGCGATTTGCTCCGGGGAGTGGGACGCGCCATTGTTGATGGGAATCCACCGCCTCGCTTTGAAAATGAAGAGAAACGCAGGCAGGGAAAGGAGAAACGTGAGGGCAAAGAATTGAGCGTAGCCCATCTTAGTGGTTGCCCACCCGCTGAAGGCCCCTGCGATGATCCCGGCCACCCGAAAGAGCGCGGAGAGGAGCGCGTACTGGGTGGCTGAGAATTCTTTCCGGCAAATACTCATGAGAAAGGCCAGAAACGCAGCGGTTCCCAGCCCCCCGCAGAACGATTCCACTACGGACGCCGCGTATATACCTGTCTTGCCCGTTTCCGGGTACGCGGCGACAAACGCGTAGGAGAGGTTACTCAGAGACTGCCAGAGTCCCAGGAACCACAGGCCGTGAAAAATGCCGAAGCGCGCCATGAAGAGGCCCCCTGCGAGGCCTCCTAAGATTGCGGAAAGGATGCCGAAGGTCCCGGTGATGAAGCCGATTTCGTCGGTTGTCAGGTTCCCCGCGAGCCAGAAAGGGCGCACCATAGGCCCGATAGCCATGTCCCCCAGCTTGTACAAGAGAATGAACGCGGCCACCGACACGGCGCTCTGGCGGGTCAACAGATCGCGCAGCGGCGCAATGAGAGTGGAGATGGTAACCGAAGGTCGCTTTACCTCGACAGGGGGCAACTTAAGCGATATCAACGCGCAAATACAGAGCACCACTCCCGCGGCCACGAAAGTGAACTGCCAACCTACCCACCCACCAAGGGCAACGAAAAGCCCGCCGGCCACCACCATGGCCACTCGGTACGCGGCTTGCCTGAATCCGTTGGCGATGCCCATTTCCGATGCGCGCAGCATCTCAATGGAATACGCGTCAATGGCAATGTCCTGAGTAGCCGAAAGGATCGCCAGGGACCCCAGGGTCGCCCACAGCAACGCGGTCGGCGCCGAAGGGTTCAGCGTGACCAGCGCCAGCATGCATGCCGCCATCACATATTGCGCGGCGGTGATCCATTGACGACGCGTGCCCAGGAAATCCACCGCAGGCGCCCAGAGGAACTTGAGCGCGTATGGGAGGCTCACCAGGGTCAGCAATCCCATGTCGGTGAGGGACATCCCATGAATGCGGAAATAGACGGGAAGGGTCTGTTCAAGAATCCCGAACGGAAATCCCTCGGCAAAGTACAGGATGGAGACGATGATGAGTTTTCTATTAAGACTCACAGCTTGTCCTGGGCCGTTAGGTGGGAGAGAGTGGCCTTCTCAAAAGCAACGGGAGTATACAGTAATTGGTATCAATATGAAAGATTTCTCGCATGTTAAATAAAAATATTCCTATTTTGGTTTATGAATGGGCAAGCGATCGCGGCGCCCATTGATTGGGCTTTTGCATCCCCGCGCACATGGATTATAATTGTGGACTGCGAGGAATATCTGATGCCGGGACCTGATTCAAGCAGGAATGTCAGCGCAAAGGAGGCGGTTTCTCATATCCGCGGCCCCCTTTCCAACGCGCAGATCATGGAGCAGTTCAAAATCAGTGTTCATGGGTTCGCGGACTTACTGAAACAGCTTTTTGAGAAAGGGCTTATCACGGAAGAAGATCTGACCAAGCGCGGGATACGGTTCAAGGTGATGCGGAAACGCGAAGGATCAACCGTTCCGCCGGCGATTCTCGCTCCACCCCCGGATGAAGGTGACGAGGAATTCGTGGACACCGTGACGCTTACGGAGATGCTTACCTTCAAGGCGTTCGATGCGCTACCCGGCGCCAAAGGTAAAGGCGAAGATTCGAAACGCGCACAGGATGCGGAACCGGGGCCCGAGGAAAAGAAGGGCAAGTTCACGCTCTCCGGTTTTTTCAAGAAGGACCGGTAGCGGTTCGGGTTAGGGCCGACCACCTCCCCCTCGATTGCCATAGCTCAGAAGCCGAAACAAACCGCGGAAGTCCACTGCTGCCCGGAGCGCTCCGGGGGTTCGACTCGGAGAGGGGTATGAAGAGCCCTCGGCTGCGCAATAATTTGGAGGAGAGACCCATTCATCCCCCCCAATCCCTTCCCTCACGTT
>VGSG01000062.1 GCA_016875095.1 Deltaproteobacteria bacterium | reverse complement strand
CCGTCTTCTTCATGGGTTGGGGCCAGACCAATTGAATCGCATGCACCGGGCACCCCTGTTCGCACAGCCCGCAGCCCACACAAGCTTTCGGATCAAAGAGGCCCGCGACGTATTCTCCTTTGAGCTCTCCCATGCCAAGGGCCCGGAAGGGGCAGCACATCACGCAGATCTCGCAGCCCACGCAGTCCTCGGTGAAGACATACGGTTTGGGCCAGAGAGCGCGCTTGACCCGTTCCGGCGTGTTGCCCTGCGGATCTCTTATCGCGCCGTACGGGCAGGCCCTCCCGCAAACGCCGCACTCTATGCACCTGCTCACGTCAATGACATGAGGTTCCTTCTTCGGTCCGCTGGAGGCCCGCATGGGGCAGACCCTCGCGCACGTGTCACAGCCTTTGCATTCCTCTGCAACGATTCGATAGGGCATCGCTTCAGCTCCTTCTCATACGATAAAATGCCGTGGAAAATATGAATGCGATGGATGGGCGGGCTCTTGCCGGGAAGAGTAGCCCGTTCGCCCAGACTAGCGGCTCCATGCGCTTCTGTCAAGGCCGCGCGGCCTTCTTGACGTCCCATCTGAAGGTAGTGGAACCGCGCTGGGGGATGGCGTTGGGAATACTTAGCAAAACGTGCCGGTCAGTGGCGAGCTGTAGCGAGTTTCCTGCCCACCGCTATTTCAGCCGGAAGCAGCGTTCGCTCGGGACTTCGATTTTCAGGTGACGTTCCACGTCCTCTTTGGGAAGGTTCTTCACTTGATGAATGATCTCCCACTCTTTGCTCTTCTCATGCCACGAATACTGTTGGAGGGAGATGTTCTGTCCCTTTTTCACATACAGGAGGAGATACCAGCCGCCGTACAGCTTGGAATAACAGGTCTTCGCATGCTGGACCCCGGGGACGTTCTTGGCGAATTGGAGCGCGGACTCATTGATCTCGTCCTTATCGCGAAGATCCAGGCCCTCTTTGGCCATTTTCTCCTGGTCAGGGGGCAGGGGAGGCGCGTAAGGTGGGGAGGGGGTTTCCTTGGCCCGCTTCTCCTTGTCTTCCGGGGCCGGAACAGGCGCGGGTCCCCTGGATTCCACCGGGGTATCATCCGTAATCTTCAAGGTTTGTAGGATAGAAGTACAACCGAACACGCCGGTGAGCGCGATGACCGGAACCATTGCAGAAAGCCGAAAACTAAGTTTCATGGATGGTTCTCGCCTTCAATAGTACGAGCCCACTTTATAAAATATCATAAACATTGCGAAATTACAAGCTCAATAATTCAATCCACAGAGGGGTGGCGATTTCTCCGTCTGCGCAATCAGCCTCATCATGGGCTCTCCTTCTCTTGGCCCAGAACCCGCGCGGGTGAGTGTTGACTTGAGAGGCCTTTCCGGCACACAAATGGATTGAATGGGAGAGCAGATCGATTCACGATCTTCGTGGTCGCGAGGAGTGTCAACAGGTTCAACGGCCTAGAGATCGTTGCGTCTGATTCGGCCTCGGAGTCTGGGGCCCGGATGCCGAGAACGCGGGAAATCCCGACATCAACGTGCTCAAATGGGACGTCGCACATCCAAGAAAGTAGTTGCGCTGGTCGGCAGGCCCAATGTGGGCAAGTCAACCATGTTCAACATGCTGGCGCGGTCGCGAAAGGCGCTGGTCGATGATACTCCCGGGCTAACCCGCGACCGAAACTACGCGGAGGTCGTCATCGACGATAAATCGTTTGTTGTGGTGGACACCGGGGGTTTTGAGCCCACCACGGATGACGTGCTGCTCAGCCAGATGCGCGGCCAGACCATGATCGCAATTGAAGAGGCGGACCTGGTGGTGTTTCTTGGGGACGGGAAGGCAGGGATTACCGCGTCGGATGAGGAGATAGTGCGAACTCTGCAACGGACGGAAAAGAAGATCTTCTACGTGGTGAACAAGATAGACTCGGAAAAACAGGAGAACCTCGCATACGAGTTCTACCGTCTCGGGATTGAGAAACTCTACCCTGTCAGCGCTATGACCGGGTACGGCATGGGCGAACTGGTTGACGACCTGGTGGCCGAGATACCTTCGGCCCCGCCGCCTTCGGAGGAGGCAGAATCACCGAGCGATCTCGCGGTGAGGGTTGCGGTAGTGGGGCGTCCCAATGTGGGAAAATCCACGCTGATCAATCTCCTGCTTGGAGAAGAGCGCCTGGTGGCCAACCCCGAACCCGGGACAACCCGCGATTCCATCGACACGATAGTCCGCTCTCACGGGAAGGAATATCTGTTTATAGACACTGCGGGCATTCGACGGCGCTCCCGCGTAGTGGATCGAGTAGAAAAGTACAGCGTGATCAAGGCGTTCCGGAGCGCGGACCGGGCCGACATCGTTATCCTCATGATGGACGCGACGGAGCCGCTCACGGAACAGGACGCACGAATCGCGGGGTACGCGTACGAAAAGGGCAGGGCGATTATGCTGCTGCTCAACAAGTGGGACCTGGTCCGAAAGGATACCAACACTCACTTGGCATATCTGGAGGCGGCCCGCAATACGCTCAAATTCCTCGATCACGCCCCGGTGCTCACCGTTTCCGCATTAAAGGGCACAAGGGCGGCGAAAATCTTCGGAATCATCGATGACCTGATCGCTCGCTACCGGAAGAGGGTTCCCACTGCGGACCTGAACAAGTTACTTGAACAGGCGACGGCTCTACAGCCGCCGGGCGTGCACCGTAAGAAGCGGCCGATCAGGATCTATTACCTGACCCAGGTGAAGACTGCGCCGCCTACATTCATCTTCTTCTGTAACTACCCGGAGTCGATCCATTTTTCGTACAAGAGATTCCTTGAGAACCGCCTGAGAGAAGCCTTCGATTTTGGCGGCGCTCCTCTCAGGCTCTTCTTCAAGAAACGGGAAAAGAGAGGAGAGACGGACCGAGTGTGATCGGTGGTCCGAGCCTCGGACACCGAAGGCCGGCTTCGGAGGTGCTTGAAAACAGTGAGAAAAGTGATTACATTTTTTTAGGACAAAAGCCTTGGCGAAGTCACGCCATTCATGCCACAACTTGGTGTGATTCCCCGAGAGGTTCTCAATCGTCGTCCATGACAAAGAGCGCCGGACAACCAATTCCTCGCTTCGGTGAGATACAAGACGTAGTCAAGTCGCACTATCCTGACGCGGATTTAGACCTTATCCGCGCGGCGTACGTCTATTCCGCCCGGGAACATCAGGGACAGACGCGGAGGGGGGGAGAGCCCTACCTCGTCCATCCGGTGGCGGTGGCCCAAATCCTTGCGAATATGAAGCTGGACGAATCTGCGATCGCCGCGGGCCTACTGCACGACACAGTGGAAGACGGCCTGGTTTCCGTAGAGGAACTGGAGCAGGTTTTCGGCAAAGATGTCGCGCTGCTGGTGGATGGTGTAACCAAGATCAGCAAGATGGAGTTCTCCTCCAGGGAGGAGCGGCAGGCTGAAAGCTTCAGGAAGATGATCCTGGCGATGAGTCAGGATATCCGGGTGCTCCTGGTCAAATTGGCCGACCGCCTCCACAACATGCGGACGCTCGATCCCATGCCCCCGGAGGCCCAGATTCGCATCGCCCAGGAGACCATGGACGTCTATGCGCCGTTGGCGGGACGGCTCGGGATTTATTGGATGCGCACCGAGCTGGAAGATCTGGCGTTCAAATATCTCGATCATGAGACATATGATTACATAAGGCGCCGCAGGGAGGAGTCGCTCAAAGAACAGGAGGAGTATGTCAAGACAATCCTATCAATTATCCGAGAGCGACTGGAGAAGTACAACATCAACGCTGAAACAAAGTGGCGCACCAAAGAGCTTTTCAGCATCCATAGAAAGATGCAGGTGCAGAACATCGAATTCGAGCAGATCCATGACTTGACCGCTTTTCGTATCCTCGTGAGCACGGTGAGTGAATGCTATGCGGTTTTGGGCCTCATGCATTCGCTGTGGAGGCCGGTGCCCAAGAGGTTCAAGGATTACATAGCAATACCCAAAGGGAATGCATACCAAGCCTTGCACACCACGGTGATCGGACCGGAGGGCCGCAGAATCGAGATTCAGATTAGGACTCGGGACATGGACCTGATCGCGGAAGAAGGCATTGCCGCGCACTGGTCGTACAAGGAAGGAAAGACCCTAGCGGCCGAAGACGCCCGGGTCATCAGTTGGCTCCGGCAAATGATGGAATGGCAGAAGGACCTGGAAGATCCCCGAGAATTCTTCGAGCATGTTCGGGTCGATCTGTACCCGAATGAGGTGTACGTCTTCACGCCCACCGGTGAAGTGAAGGAGTTTCCACGCGGCGCCACACCGCTGGATTTCGCTTATTCCATCCATTCCGAAGTGGGCCACACGTGCGTTGGGGCGCGCGTGAACGGCAAGATGGTCCCGCTCAGGCACGAACTCCAAACCGGCGACACCGTCGAAATCATCACTTCCGCCAACCAGAAGCCGAGCAGAGATTGGCTCAAGTATGTGAAGACGGCCCGTGCCCGGGCAAAGATCCGCCAATTCATGATGACTGAGGAGCGTTCTCGCGCGCTGGAAATGGGGCGAGAGGCTGCGGAACGAGAGCTGAAGCGTTGGAAGATCGATTTAGCGCGTGCGGAAAAAGAAGGCGCGATCATGAACGTTGCCCAAGAGCATAGCTTCAAGTCGGAAACGGATCTGTACGCGGCTATCGGATTCGGACGCGTCTCACCCAAGGCGCTCATCACCAAGCTCGTACCCCCGCACGAGCGGGAGAAGGCTCTGGAAGCGCTCCATCAGGAAAAGCCGGTCAAGAGGGGACGAACCGCGGACAAGAGCGGCGTCAATATACAGGGCGTCACGGATGTCCTGGTGAGTTTCGCGAGGTGCTGCACTCCCCTTCCGGGAGATGACGTTGTGGGATTTATCACCCGTGGCCGCGGGGTGACGGTGCACAAAACGGATTGCCCGAATCTCGTCACGGTGGACGATAGGCGCATGGTCGAAATCGAGTGGGATCGGGAGCAGCACGTGGAACGAGTAGTGCGAATCGGAGTGCATTCGCGCAACCGGATCGGCTTGCTCTCTGCGCTCAGCGGGGTCTTCTCCTCCAATGATTCGGACATAGTGGAGGCGAGCATCAAGACGCTGAATGACGATCTTGCTCAAGGGGTGTTCACTGCGTACGTGAAAGACCTGGAACACCTTACCAAGATCATAAACGCGCTCAAGAACGTGAAAGGGGTGGAAAAAGTAGAGCGCTTAGGCATGTGATACTGTTTCGATATCAAACAAACCGCGTTCTCTATGCCATTTAATGGTCGAATCCCCACAACCCGGCTCAGCTCTAAGGCGCTTTGGAAACCTTGTTGGACCGGATGCATCGGGTGCAGACTTGCGCTCTCCGGATCCGGCCCGAGGATTCCACGATGCGTATCTTCTGCAGGTTAGGGTAAGAAATCTTCTTGGTCCGATTGTGGGCATGGCTCACGTTGTATCCTCGCAACGGCCGCTTGCCGCAGATCTCACACATACGCGACATTCTCGATTCTCCTCTTCGGTTCCCTTCTGTCCACCGCACGGGGGGCTACGACTTGGAAGCCTCTACATAGGCCATTCTCAGTTGGAATAGAGTCTCCTCTATCACCTGTTTCTCTTCCGGGGTAAGATTCCCTCGGGTCTTTTCTTGCAGCAGCGCGATCAAGTCTATGGTCTGACGGGCTGCGGGCAGGTCCTTGTTCGCCTCATCCGTGTCGGGGTTCCGCACAAGCCCGAGGTGCATGAGCGCGGCATTGGCCAGAGTGATAACGAATGCGATGAAAGTCAGCGGGAAAGCCTCACGATCCCCTGGTTCTCCTGGCTGCTCTTTCAGGGCCTCCGGTTTTTCCTGAGCTTTCGGGGCCTCCTGCGATCCTTTGGTTTCCGCGGCGCCCTCCGTCTCCGGCCTGGACTCTCCTGTCTCCGAAAATCTTCTCCTATCCTTTACCTTGAATCCTTCATCTCGATCGGATTCTTCCATATGGCGCCTCCTCTTTGGCACGCGGCTTTTTTCAAAGGATCCTCCGCCGGACTGCCGGCGCATACCGGATTGATGCGACGCCATGACCAGCCGGAGGATAATTCCTCATGTTCCCCCTTGGGAATCAAAAAACCGGGCAACTACGCCCGGGTAATGTTTCGAGGCGTCCTGCGGCGCCGGAATCCTACGCGCTCTCGTGAACCGCCGGACTAATCCGGCCTGGCGTCGGTCTCGGCGGAGATCAGCTTCGCGCCGCTCCTCTATCAAAGACCTTCGGTTCCGCGGTCACACCGAACAAACGATCGTAACCTCTCGTTCTCTTGCCTGTTCCGCTTTGGGCACTCTGATAACCAGCACGCCGTCCTGGTATCGGGCCTCGGCCTGCTCCGCGTCCACGTCACCGGGCAAGAGAAATGAGCGTTCGAAATAGCCCGTTTCTCTTTCGATGCTGTGGTACGCCGCGATAGGGGGCTCGGCTTCGATGCGCCGCTCACCTTGAATAGTCAGTCGAGACCCCTTGATCTCTATATTGATCTCCTCCTTGTTGACTCCGGGCAAATCCATCCGAGCAATGTACTCGCCCGGTGTCTCCAGAACGTCCACCGCCGGCTTCCACATGGATCTCCGATGGAACACGACTTCGTGGAAAGCTTTATCCGCCAGGCGGGTCATCCTCTCCTGAATACTGAGCATCTCTCTCAGAGGGTCCCAGCGGTTCATGGTCATGGGCTTATCTCCCTGCCGGAAAAAGATCGTCTCTTGCAGTCATTCTGTACAATTCCTCGAATGACGGTAAGCCTTTTTACGGGGCTAGTCAAGAGCTTGAAGCGATTTCAGAACCCATGAGCTCTTCATGAAGAGGCCGGAAAGCGCCTGCCAAGGAAAAAGCTCTCTTTCAACGAAGGGAGCCGCTTTGATTCATTGCGTCACGGACGCTCACGAAGGCGTTTGGATGCTTAGGGGGTGTGGTCAAAGCTTTTGGAATCCCTTTCCTGGGGCTCCGGATGGTGCTAAATTAATCCCCCCGATCCGAATTGGAGGCTCAAACGCTTGTCGAACGATATCATGGCGCCGGACAGCAGGCCCATTTCCACCACGAGTACGGAAAAGACCATCCTCAGTCGATTCCTCCACTTGCTCTCCGCGCAGGGCGCCGAAGGCGCGTTCAGCGCTTTATTCTTCCTCTATCTCTCATGGTTGGATGCCGCGCTTTACGGCGAGGTGATGTACGCGTTGGCAGCGGGCGCGATTGTGATGAAGGTGGTGGAATTCGGCCTTTACTATCCTCAGGTTCGTGAGCTTGGCGCGGCCGATCGATCGGTGGCGCCGCAAATAATCAGCCGAGTCAACGTTCTTCGCATCGCGTTTGTCGTGCCGGTCATGGTTGCGGTCACCGTGGTCGCTATCTATCGAGAGTCAACGCCTCAAATGGCCTGGATCCTTTTCTTTGTGTCTCTTGGCATCGCGCTGGGCTCGCTCTCGGAGACCTTTTTTGCAGATCTGCGGGTTCGCGGCCGTCAGGATAGGGAAGCACGGATCAAAATACTGAGCAGTGTGGCGGCGTATGGCTACGGCTTCGGAGCGGCGACACTCGGCTTTTCACCCACAGTCATCGGATTGTTCATGTTTGTCGGGGGCTCCGTGCGGATCATCTGTGGCGCAGCAGAGTACTGGCGCACGTACAGGGCTTCTCCCATACGACCTGGAGAGTGGGCCGTGACCTGGCAAATCCTGAAAGTAGCGGCGATCTTCGCGTCAATCGATATCTTGGGAACTATCTACAATAAGACCAATATCTTCTTCTTGAAGAACGCTGCGGGTGTGGAGGGCGTCGCTTACTACAGCGCCACATGGAACCTGGTAGACCCCGTGTCAGTGCTTGCATCGGAGCAACTGCTGGGATGGGTGGTCTTTCCGCTCCTGTCAGCCCTCTGGTGGAAGGATAGGCCGAGCGTCGGTCCTCTTGTCCAGCGGAATGCCCAATGGCTTATGGCTCTGGCGCTGCCGATCATGTTCTTTCTGGCCGTGGAGAGCGAGTTCCTCATCGGCCTCATCTACCCTGCTGAATATAAAGACGCGGCCTGGATGCAGAAGTATCTTGTCTGGACCATACTCCTCTCCTTTGAGAACAACCTCTTCGCGTACGTGATGATGGTGGCGGGCGCGGCCAGAGTGCTCTTGACCTTCGCGGCCTTCGTTACGGTTCTTAACCTGGTGTTCAATCTGCTTTTGGTAAATTCGTACGGTCTGCTCGGTGGGTGTCTGGTTATCATTTTCACAAAGCTCAGCATGACCTGCCTGACCGTGCTTTATTGTCAACTCAAATTCGGTTTTCTCAGGGCTGTCGATTTCCTTTTCCCCGTGGGGCTCGCCGCGCTCTCTATGGTATTGTTCGCCGTCACTCAGCCGCTGGCGGGGCTCCATGTGGCTGTGGGCCTTACACTCGGTTTTTATTTTGTCATCCTATGGCAACTGGGGGTAAGATTCCTGGGGAGATTCCCCCGCACAGAACCCGTCCGGCCCCGCAAGACAGGAAGGAGCAGCCATGAAGCACAAAGTGCTGATAACCAGGTGTAATGAGTATGACTCTGCCCGAATCGCCGCGATCGTCCGGGAGGGCATGAAAGAGCTGGGCGCGCAGCCGTACGGGAAGACCATGCTCAAGCCCAATTGCGTGCTTGCGCATCCGGAAGTCTTTCCTCATGCGTTTACAAGAGCGGAATTCCTGGACGGGGTCATTGCCGCGACCAAAGAAGCGGGCGCAAACATTAAGGAGCTGTCGGTCGGGGAACGGTGCGGCATCACCATTCCGACGCGGTTTGCCTTCAAGCAAGCCGGGTACACGTCGGTGATCAAGAAGCACGGGATAAAGGCCCACTACTTTGATGAGACGAAGCAGGTTCCGGTGAAGCTGACGAAAAAGGAGAGCCTCCGGGATCTGATATTTGTTCCCAAGCCGGTCGCGGAGTGCGATTTCCTGATCAATCTGCCCAAGTTTAAAGCCCACCCCTGGACGCGGCTCACGCTCAGCCTAAAGAATTTTATCGGCATTCAAGACGATCGACACAGGCTGGTGGACCATAACTCCTTCCTAGAACACAAGATCGCGGACCTCCAGGAAGTAATACAGCCCGGTTTCATTGCAATTGACGCAATTATAGCGGGACAGAAGATGATGCTCACCCCCACGCCTTTTCCCGTGGGCGCTATCGTGATGGGGACGAATTCTTGCGCGGTGGACACAGTCTGCTGCCACATGGTCAATGTGGACCCGAAAGATCTAATCCACCTTAAGATGGCCTCCGAACGAGGCTTCGGCCCCATGAGCCTCGATGAGATCGAGGTGGCGGGTGATTTCCCGCTGGAAGAAGTCCAGCGCAAGACAAAGGACTTTGAGTTCTGCCTGGAACGCGTGGACGATTATTTCAAGAACACCAAGGCGCTCAAGTGCATGGTGGGCACGTTTCCTGAGCGGCATTCGACGGACTACTGCTGGGGCGGGTGCCCTGGGGCCCTCCAGGAGGCCATGCACATCAACATCGGCGCGTACCCTGATGTGGACGACCGCATGAAAAAAGTTCGATACGTGGTGGGAAAGGTCGAAGGCCCTCTTGAGCTGCAGGATGGCGAACGAGTTATGTTCGCGGGCGATTGCTGCCAATGGGAAGGCGTCATCGACGGAAAAAAAGTCACGATCAAAGGCGACTATAAGACCACCGCGGACGTGGATCCCAAGAAAGCGGGCTCCAATGACATGATTCTGAAGATCCTGGGTTCGGTGACTCACTGTCTCTCCAACGGATCTTCACGATACATCCACGCCAAGGGCTGCCCTGTTTCCGTGGGTCAGCATGTGAATTACCTTTCATCGTTGGGCAAGATCCCCAACGCCAATTTTGATCCACGCATGTTGGTTCCGGTCAACATCGCGTACTGGCAGATGCGTCTCAGCCGCTTCTACAACCGACTCTTCGGATGACCACGAACGGGCAAGACCCCGGCTCTGCTCGGATGATTGTCCAAGCTTGGGCGCGCGAGGCGGCAAGAGGCGGCTTCTGACAACAGGTCAAGTTTCAACTCGTCCGGAAACCCAAACGGCTTGTGAGGAGTCTAAAATTGATGTACAATAAATTGTACAACACTAGCTGCGCGGGAGGACCGTCCATGAATGCTCTCACCTACTCACAAGCACGCAGTAACCTTGCCAAAACGATGGACACGGTTTGCGACGATCACTCGCCCGTCATCGTTACGCGAAAGAACCACCGGTCGGTGGTGATGATCTCTCTGGAAGACTACCAAGCTCTAGAAGAGACGGCCTACCTCCTGAGAAGCCCGAAGAATGCGCGGCGTCTTCTCGAGTCCATCTTGCAGCTCGAATCCGGTGGCGGCGCGGAACGGGAGCTCACTGAGTGAGGCTCATTTTCTCCGAACATGCCTGGGAGGATTACCTCTACTGGCAACGCACCGATCGAAAGATCCTTGAACGGATCAACAAGCTGATCAAAGAGATCCGGCGTTCTCCCTTCGAAGGGACGGGAAAGCCTGAACCTTTGCGACATGGCCTATCCGGCTATTGGTCCCGCCGCACTAATGAGGAGCACCGGATCGTGTACAAAGTAGAATCGGACTCCCTCCTGATTGCCCAACTCAGATACCACTATTGATCGGTAATTCTTCTCGCTGGTCGGATTCAGATGTGTCTGTGAAGGTCCATGGATCCGGCGAGGGCTTCGCCCACGTAGGGGAGTAGCTCTGCTATGGAAGATGCGGGGGTGGGGTTGGTGATGAGTCCGAGCATGCGGTTTGCCAGGGCTCCGATTCGGGCGGCATCGGGAACGGATCGGCCGCTGTGGATGAGCGCCGCGACGATCCCGGTCAGGCTGTCACCCGTGCCGCCGATTGGCTCCATCGCTTCCACGCAGGGCTCGCAGACCTCGGCAATAATCCCGTCCGAGGACGCGATGTAATCGCACCGGCCCTTCACCAAAAGGTTCCGAGCCGCATTCTCGTGCGCATAGGCCCTTTCGATGAGTTCCGGGGCTTTTTCCTCGTCTTGAAGGAGAAAGCCTCGAGTGTAGAACGGATGTGGCGCGTCCTCGTCCGCCAGGAATGCCAGCTCGCCTATGTCCGGAGTGAAGAGATCGTAGGATGGCGCAAGGCCGCTCATTTTCGCCACGTACATCCAGCCCGCGTCCGCCACCATGATCGGCTTCTGTTCAAGCTCTTCAATTTTCAGAAATATCCGATTGTGCCAGTCAATGTCCGGCTGCAAGTAATGGAAGACCATGAGGGGCTCAACATTTCGATCGAGTCGCTCCAGCAGGGCTTGATAGAGACGAGCGCTCCCGTCGCCTCTCCCCGTGTCCCCTGCTATGAGCGCGGTGGGTGGCTCTATTCCCAGCGCATGGGCTGCGTGGCACGCCGCGGCCAAGAGCGCGGGGGTTCCTCTGGCAGGCGTGATCGAATAGCCGCCGATTCGAAGAGTTCGATCGTCAATCGCGCACGGCGAATCCACCGTGGGGATGTCTTCCCTGGGCACGGCGCCCACGATCAACCAAGACATTGTCGCCTCAGTTCATCGTACGCCATCTGGAGCGCGTACCCGCATAGCGAGTTCCCGAGTGTGCGTGGCTCGCGCGCGGCTTCGAGGGTTTTTCCTACCAGACGCTCCGCGAGAAACGGCACATCAGGGCAGCCTCCACCGGAGATATTGACAATGGTTCGATCGGTCTTACGAATAGTCATCTTCATGTTGGCCGCGCGGACCATCAAGTAGTCCCCGAAGTCTTTCGTGTTATACAAACTGACCGGCTCCAGGAGCGTGTCCTGAAGCGGCAACATCTGAACGGGCTTGATACGCTTCGCGGACAGGACCCTGGTCACTTCCAGCTCATCCACAATCGGAAATTCAATGGCCATATCGCACCCCGTCTGAATCTCGGGGGGCGGGCCTTTAATCGCGATGTGAACACCGGCCTTTCGCAGCGCAGTTTCAGCCGCGATCACTTCACTGGTGCGCTCGAAGATCAAGATCCCGCGTCCGGAAAGGCCTTCACCCGAATGTGGCTCGACCGCGTCAGAGTTTCTCAGACTACGTAAGGCTCGAGTGAAAAGGTTCATGCGCGCTTGAAGAGGAGCCGATACTCCTCGCCTTCCTCTTTGATTTCCGCGAGCTGCCAGCCGCTCTTTTGCCCTGCTCGGGTCACGTTCTCCTTGCTCGTTGCATTGTCCACCAGCACCTCGATCTCGCCGGAATCCAGTTCCCGCATCTTGGAGATCGCCATCAGAACCGGTTGAGGGCACGATAGCCCACGAGCGTCAACTCTTTCCGTCATCTGCGCACTCCTCTCAGGACCCCACCTTCCTGATGTTGGTCAGTCCTATGAACAAACAGATCGATAGCGTTACGATCACCGCGGCCACCCCGTACGGCCCGATCCCCGCCGGTGAGCCGGCCAGTCCAAAATTATGGGCAAACGCCGCGCCTGCAAGCATACCAAAGACAAAGATCGCGGCGTCTCCGTCACCTTCGCCCGACATGAACAACTGCCGACCCGGACACCCACCGGCAAGCGCAAAGGCTAGACCCGCGACTGTCATGCCTGCAAAGTTCCAGAAAGTCTGAGTATGTGCAACCGGCTGGTTGGTAAAACCTGGTTTAAACTGTCCCAGAGCCATGTTGACGGCCCATGCAATAACCAGGAGCGCCAAAACGCCCGAAAAAAGATGCCAATGCCTGAAAAGGAAAAGGTCTCTCAGCGCTCCCATAGTGCAGAATCGGCTCCTTTGCGCCAATACGCCCACGACGAGACCCACACTCAAAGAAGCAACCAAAGGCGCGTACTGGGCTCCCGGGCCCTTCAAACTATAGAATAAGACACCGCTCTTCGCTTGGTCCGCGACCGGCGGGAAAGTGAGTCTCAGAGCCAAGAGACCGATTATCACCACGGGCATGAGCAGACCTATCCCTGTGCTTTCCTTTACCGAGCGCCCAAGGCTGTAACCAGACTTGAAGAACAGGCAGCCTATGCCTATGCCGACAGCGAGCCCCAGAAACCCGAAAATCGCGTTCCCGTCACCGCCCGCTAATCTGAGTATCACGCGCCAAGGGCAGCCCAGAAAGACCAACGCGCCGATCATCGCGCACATCCCCAGCAGGAATCTCGCCAGGGGCGCGGATCCGCCGCGAGGTCGAAACTCGCCCACCGCGAGCGCGGCAAGGAACGCGCCGAGCACAAAGCCAAGGATTTCAGGTCTTAAGTACTGAACCCCCTCCGCCCGGTGCAATCCAAGAGCGCCCGCGATGTCACGGCCGAAGCACGCGACACAGACACCCATGTTCCCCGGGTTACCGAGCTTCTGCAGCATGGGCGCAAGAATTCCGATAATCGCGCCAACCGCGATAATTCCCGCGGAAGTCGCAAAGATGTTCTTTTTCAGCATGAGAAGGGTCACCTCTATCCAAGCTAATGCCGCACCGATGAATTGAAGGTTCCACATGTGCGATCTTGCCGTCCGCGGAACCACCTGGGCGGCCGGAGGATGAATGACTCATTGCATCGGTAATGTCTATTTGTCAAATAGATTTTGCCGATGCGACCCACGATTCTTACATCTTATTTTGGTAGGGGCGGGCGTCCTTGCCGGCCCGGGAACGGAGGACAATCCCGCGCCTCGCGCGACAATCCCACCAAGAAAAGGGTATCACCTGTCCGAAAGCGAATTGATATCGCTCCTTGCGACCACACGGTTGAGGCAATTGCCGCCGTGGAAGCGAATGGATAGCGATGAAAGGCACTTGCGATATGGTTCTTCTCGCTCCATCGAAACTACGGTAATCTCCTTGATCATGACAGCAAACGTTGTATCTCATCCGCGCCTTACTATCCGTGTCAGGAAGATGCTCTGGAGGAAACCCGACCGGGATTGGGCGGTCGTGTTACTACTGGCCGAGCTGCTCTGCTTTATGGATCTCGGTTTCGTTGAAGGCGGCGCATCCGGGCCTGCATTCGACGTGACGCCGGAAGGGCCTGCGGTGAAGGTGGAGCAAATTGTGGGCGAGTACGATCGAGAGCGAAGAGAACCGACCCGCAACCGCACCTTGAGTCGCTTTGGACTTCTGGGCACGGACCTTGGGGCGCCATTTCGTCACAAAGACCGCACCTATCTTCTCTTCGGGGACACGGCCGGCATTCGAGGCGGGGACGCAATTGCGTATTCGACGAGCACAAACCTCGAGAATGGGCTACAGCTCAACTTTATCCAGGACGAAAAGGGAAATTACAAACCGGTCACTATTCCGGGCATCAGTCAGGGAGGTTTTGAGGTGCCCATGGAAGGCGTGAGCGTGGCAGACAGGATGTACGTGTACCACACCACGGATCACAGGCCTACTGCGACTATGGGCAGATCGGTGGTTGCCCGCTCAGACGATGACGGTCATACGTTTCGATATCTCTACGATTTGTCGGTATCGCATTTCATCAATGTCTCCATTGTGAAAGTGAACTCGGCCCAGTGGAAAGGTCTGCCGTGGTCGCAGGGCGAGGGTCTCATCATGTTCGGCTCCGGGACCTACCGAACGAGCGATGTTCGGCTCGCGTTCCAGCCCGCGTCTCGAATCGAGCGCCCGGCGAGCATACGGTACTTCCGAGGGCTCGATCGCGAAGGGAGACCACAATGGAGTTCACGGGAGGCCGACGCGGTGGCCCTGTTTCACCAGCCATGTGTGGGGGAACTCTCCGTCGCGTATAATAAGTTCATCCGCAAGTGGATTATGTTGTACAACTGCGGCGCCGGGCCGCTCGGCATCAATGTGCGGACCGCGGACATGCCCTGGGGGCCCTGGTCTGAGCCTCAGGAAGTGTTCCATCCCGCCCGGGATGCCGCGTTTTGCCGTTTCATACATGGAGGCTGGGAGGCGGAGAGATGCGACCTTCTCCACGATCCGGGGCGGGAGAATGTTAAAGGCGATGGGTACGGACCGTATCAGTTCGAAGATTTCTCCACCGGGGACGAAAACAGGACCACGATTTACTTCACCCTGTCCACGTGGAACCCGTACACCGTGGTTTTGATGAGGCTATCGCTGAGAAGAACCGCCGCCACCAATCCCGGCTGAAACAGATAGAGCCAGTAATTGGCGGGGACTATATCCATTCTCGTAAGTTCTGCCGGATTTGGATCAGACTCCCTGAAGGGTAGGTAGTAGCCTTACCAGTTACCGAGCTTCATTCTCGCAAGAGACGTCCTGCGCCTTCCGTAATCCCCCGAAGGGGGATACTTCGAGTAGCCCTGGGCGCAACCCAGGGAAAGCGGCCCACCCAACAATCCGGGGAACGACCCTGAAAGGGTCGACCCTTTCAGGGTCGTAAAAAAATATTATTGGCGTTGCCTACCACGGGTTTCACCCGTGGCTACTCAACGCGCTCCCCCTTCGGGGGAGAGACGCAAGCAAGATCTCAATGCGCGATCGTTATCGAGAAGCGCTAGAGTCTTAGAAGCGTCCAGTGGGGCGAAGGTCGGCTCTTTGCCACAGCGCGCCTATTTCCGATAGGCGCTGAAGACGTAGTCGGTGGCCTTCTTGGGTTCGTGACACTTAAAGCAATTGGCCATATCCTTTACCATTCGCTCTTTTGTGTCCCCCTTGAACCCCTCGAAGCCCCAACCACCGGTGGATGAGTATTTCTTCGCATTCTTCTGCATTACCCCGATAAATTTTCGTGGGCCTTCCGTCACCGCGTTGTCTTCAGACTTTGCCTCAAGGAGGTCGAAGACCAGGACCGACCCGTCGGGATAGGGTTTGCCCGCCTGCATGGCTTTGAGGGCTTTCTGGTTGGCGTAAATATGGTGAATGCCCCCGAACATATCGTAGGCCTTGTGACCCTTGTCAATCACCATTGTCTTTGTGTGCGTCCAGGATCGGTAACCTTCAGGGTACGCGAGTTCCTTTTCCGCGGCCACGGCCGCGACCGGGCCCATAACAAATGCCAGGATTCCAACGAGCAGTATTATCCAGTGCTTGCGCATAGCAATTTTCTCCTTTCTGAGGGCATCGAGCCGACCTCCCCCCCTTCAGACACATGCTCTTACTATATCACCGAATTCGGGAGTGAGGGAAAGGGCGAGGAATTACTTCGTCGGCGCCAATCCGCGGATTTCTCAGGGCATGCGGAGGTCGGATTCTTCCAGGAGACGGTAGATCTCGTCCGCATCTTGGGCGTCCAGGAGGCCTTTCTTGAGGATGGGGTCTTTCACTATGCGGGAGACCCGCGCCAGCGCTTTGAGGTGATCGCTCGCGGAATTCTTGGGCGCGACCAGGAGGAAAAAAAGGTGGGCAGGCTTATTATCCATGGAATGAAAATCAATCCCGCGCCGACTCTTGCCGAAGCTGGCGGCAATGGAACGCAAAGTTTCCATCTTACCGTGAGGAATGGCCACTCCACCTCCAATGCCGGTGCTGCCGAGGTTTTCGCGTTCAATGAGGCTCCGAATCAGGGCTTCTTTGTCCATGTGAGGGTGGGTCAGCGCGACCGGCTCCACGAGTTCCACCAGCACATCGTCTTTGGTGGCCGCTTTCAAGTCTGAGATGATTCCTTCTCGATGAAGGAAGTCTGTGATACGCATGCGCCTTTTCCTCGAGTCCGCCGTGTTGCCCTGACAATAACCGGATCAAGAACTCATCGATCATTTTATAGGGCTGGAAGTCAAAGGGCTTACGGAAATCCGTAAGCCCGAGTTCACTCGTGCGCACACGAGCGGTGATTGTTTACGGGTTCTGCGGCACAATCAGGCCGTAATTGCCGTCCTTTCGGCGATAGATCACGTTGATCGACTGAGAGCCCGCGTCGTTGAATACGAGGAAGCTCTGCTGAGTAAGATCCATTTGCATGACCGCTTCGTCAAGGGACATGGGTTTGACAAAGTAGTTATCCGTCTTGATGATTTGGGGTTCCCGGTCTTCCTCAAAGCTCTCCTGCGCATAGGTGTCACGGCGCCAACGGAGTTCCTTGCCCTGTATGGGCTTGTGCTTGCGGATCTTTTCCCGGTACTTCTTCACCTGACGTTCGATCTTGTCCATGACCAGATCGATGGCCGCGTACATGTCTTCGTGGGCTTCCATACCCGCTATGCGGATCCCGTTTGCGCTGATGACCACTTCTGCTATCTGGCGGAACTTCTCGACCTTCAAGGTAACCTGAATGTCCATAGGATGATCGATGTACTTGTCGAGTCTCCCAGTCCTCTCCTGCGCGTAGTTTCTGAGCGCATCCGAGGCTTCCATGTGCCTGAACGTTACTGTGGTCTGCATCTCATGCAACCTCCTTGACCTGGGAATTCAGCTCCTGGCGCATCAGAATTTCTTCTTTCTCTTACTTGATGGAGGAATGCCCAGTAACTCCCTATACTTAGCTACAGTCCGGCGGGCAATGTCTATCCCTGTCCCGGCTAACTGTTCCACGATTTGTTTGTCACTCACCGGCCTTTTCGGATCTTCCCGTTTGACGATGCGGGCGATCTGGTTCTTGACCGATTCCGAGGCTATAGAGTCAGATCCCTGGGGCAATCCTGAGTTGAAAAAGTACTTCAGCTCGAAGATGCCCCGGGGCGTGTGGACGTACTTGTTAGTGGTGACGCGGCTAATGGTGGATTCGTGCATCTCGATGTCGTCGGCCACGTCTTTGAGGATCAAAGGCTTCAGATAGTCGATGCCCTTGTCGAAGAATTCACGCTGAAATCGCACTATGGACTTGGTAACCTTGTATATGGTTCTTTGACGCTGATGAATGCTCTTGATGAGCCACATCGCGCCGCGCATCTTTTCTTGAATATAATCACGAGTCGAGCCCTGTGCGATCCTCGTTTGCAGTTGCCTCTGATAAAAGGAGCTTATCCTGAGCCGCGGCAGTCCGTCGTCATTCAGTATTACCGTGTAATCGTTTCCGATTTTCAAGACGTACAGATCGGGGACCACGTACACAGTGTCCGAATTCCCGTACAGGCTGCCCGGCTTGGGATTCAACGATGCGATGAATTTCGCCGCAGTCTTTACGCGGTCGAGGGAAACTCTCAATTTTCGAGCAACCTTGTCCAAGTTGCCCTTCTCAAAGAGATCAAAAGCTTCCTTGAGGATACGGACCGCCACGGGATCCGTCTCCGGGTCGACCTCGGCCTGAAGCGTCAGGCATTCTTGAAGCGTGCGCGCGGCCACGCCTGGAGGGTCGAACTTCTGCACTTCACCAAGGACACGTTCCACTTGGGCCACGTCCACCGAGCCCGCTTCCGCAACTTGTCGCAGGTCCACATCCAGATAGCCCTTTTCATCGACATTCCCTATCAACTGCAGGGCTATCCTGCGGTCCGCGTCATTCAATTTGCTCAGGCGCAACTGCTGCAACAGGTAGTGGAAGAGATTGTCTCCGCGAGCAGCCACAGTGTCCAGGGGGGATCGCTCGTTGGCCGACCGATCCACCGGCGTGCGATCGCCGCCGTAGGTTTCCAGATATGCTCCCCAATCGACGCTCAGCGCATCTTTGTCACCATGTTCGGGCTCTTTGACGGCTTCTTCCAGCGATTTCAGATCGTTGCGGTTCTCCCGATCCTGCTCCGCGAGGGGTTCGTCTTCTACGACCGGCTCCAGCAGAGGATTCTCTCTGATCTCCTGCTCCACCGCGCTCACCATTTCCAGGTGATTGTACTGGAGCAGCTTGATCGCCTGCTGGAGTTGCGGCGTCATAACCAACTGCTGGGTCTGACGCAACGTCTGTCTAATTTGCAGCGCCATTGGAACCGATGCTTCTCACATGCTGAACTTGCTACCGAGATAAACCTCGCGAGCCCGTTCGCTCGCGGCGATGGTTTGTGGATCCCCCTTTTCCAGAATTCGGCCTTTATCCAAGAGGTAAATTATATCACAAACACCCAGGGTCTCTCTAGTGTTGTGGTCCGTGATCACGATGCCGATGCCTCGCTCCTTAAGGCTGGAAATGATCTTCTGGATTTCCACCACCACAATGGGGTCCAGCCCGGCAAACGGCTCGTCGAGGAGGATGAAGTCCGGGTCGGTGACCAGCGCTCGCGTGATTTCCAGGCGCCGGGTCTGGCCGCCCGAGAGACTGTCCGCTCTCTGGTTTCGCAGATCGCTGATATCCAGCTCCGAAAGCAAACGTTCCAGCCTTTCCTCGCGGCGGGGCCTTTCAGGTTCCACCATTTCAAGGATGGCCATGATGTTCTCCGCGACGGTCAGCTTGCGGAAGACCGAAGTCTCCTGGGGCAGATAGTTGATGCCCAGCCGAGCGCGCAGATAAACGGGCAGCTTGGAGATGTCCTGGCCGTCCAGATAAACCACGCCCTCGTCGGGAGTAATCAGCCCGCTGATGATATAGAACGTAGTTGTTTTTCCCGCTCCGTTAGGACCCAACAACCCCACCACCTGGCCGGAACGAATAACCATGCTCACATCGTCCACGACCCTTTGGCCACCATAGGTCTTTACGAGTCCCCGAGCGACCAGCTCTCTGTTCTTGACCGCTATTTCTCCTTTTCCTTCTTCCCGGGTATGATCAACTTGATTTTCGTATCAGCGCCGCTCTTCAGTTCGGCGCGATTTTCATCAAGATAGATGACGATCATGTCTGCGATCACCATGTCCGGCCCCTGCCAAAATCGTGGTGGGCCTCCCGTCAACGTGATCGTGCGCTTCAAATGGTCGTAAAGCGCCTTTCCCGCAGTGGCTATGATCTCCTTATCGACCATTTTTACGTTGCCGGTTGCGGTGATGGACCTAATGTTGCTGATGTCCGGGGAACCGACACTGGATTTTCTGCTTCCCTCCCTGGCGCCGGACCGAGGGTTCCGATCGTTGAAGATCAACTCCATGCGTTCGCAGGTCAGGGTGAGATCTCCGTCGGTGACCTTTACGTTGTCTTCAAATATCGTCTTTATGCCTCCCGGAATCACGCCGCTCCGCGCTGCTTTGGCCTCGATATTGATCGGTTGATCCGGATCCTTGAGAAAGGAGAGACCTTGGTTGCGCGCGGACGCGGGCGCGACAAGACCCACACAGAATATGGAAACGCATAGCCAAGCTATCGCTGACTTCATGGGAAAGCTCCCCTTGTCAAATGGGCAGTCTGCCGCCCGACTCCAACCACTTCACGTTGAAGAGTTGAGCCTTCACATCTCGCTCGATCTTTGCTTCTTCCTTCTCGATCCACAGCTTCAGACCGGTCCCGTTCAGGACCAGGTCCGGGGTCTCAATGGAGACCGGAGAATCCGTATGCACCACCAGCGAGTCGTGGCTGTAAAAGACCTCATCGGCGCTGAAGAGCGCGCCATTGTATTCGATCTTCACCTTTCCCTTGGCCGCGAAGTTGTTCGTCCTGCGGTCCAGTTCTCCTGATTCAGCCTTCAAGACGATCTTGGAGCCATCTTTGGTCCGGTAAACCACTTCCAGCGATTTCAGGGTTACCCTGTCCATTGAAGGAGTGGCCACCGCCTCGGTCGCCCTGAGGTCGAACGGGTGCGCGCCCGAAGACGAGTACGAGAAATCCTCAATACGCGTCCCCGGCTCGGGCGGAAGCGCTGAATCCGGAACGTGCGGCCGGGACACCACCACGGACACGGCATAACCGCATACAAGGAGAGCCACACAGACAATCATGAGATACTGAGCGGCCTTCTTCGCGTTTCTGAGCCTGTACCAGCGTTCGATTTCCTTGTGGTTCATGCGCGGGTCCCTGAATCGCGGTCATCGCACAAAGAGAGCGCCTAGCCTCTACTCATAGTACCGAGCCATAACTTTATCCCAGAGCCCTTGAGCTTTGAGCGTCATTTCCACCACTTCACGCGCCGCGCCGCGGCCTCCACTGTGTCGGGTTATATATGTGGCCTCACGCCGCACTTCAGCAGGCGCCTCAGGAACCGTGACTCCCACGCCGACCCGCCGGAATAGGGGGATGTCAACCACATCGTCCCCCATCACCAGGATCTGATCGGGACTGAGCTTCTGCTGCTCCAGGATCTCTGCCAGGACCTTTTTCTTGTCCCAGACCTTCTGGTGAACAATCGTGATTCCGAGATCTTCCGCCCTTTGGGGCACAATCTCGGAAATCCGTCCCGTGACGAATGCGACTTCGAGGCCGACTCTCTTAGCAATCTTTATACCATGTCCGTCTCGCACATCAAAGAATTTTATCTCCAACCCTCCGGAGCCAAAGACAATTCGGCCATCAGTCAGGATTCCGTCCACATCAAAAATGATGAGGCGGATTTTGCGCAGCTTGTCCTCAAGGGTCTCCCCAGGCTCTTCGCGGACCCGCGCCGCGGTCTGAGTCGACGCAGGCGACTGAGCGTTCTTCACCACCTCAAAAAGGGCTTTGAGATTTGCCGCAAGCGGCTCCAAATCGCTCAACGACAGCGAGTTGGGACCGTCACACAGCGCGCGATCAGGATCAGGATGCGCTTCCATGAAGATGCCGTCCGCGCCTGCCGCAACCGCGGCTCTGGCAAGGTATGGCGTCAGTGACCGATCCCCACCGGAACACGCGTCGCCGGCCCCTGGCGCCTGAACCGAATGAGTCGCGTCAAAGATCACCGGGAACCCGAATCGCTTCAAGCGTACGATGGAACGCATGTCAGCAACCAAATCCTGATATCCAAAGCTCGTGCCTCTGTCTGTCAGAAGGATCGAGTCGTTTCCCGCGCTCAAAACCTTTCGAGCCGCATGCTCCATCTGGTCGGGCGCGAGGAATTGGCCCTTCTTGATGTTCACCGCCTTTCCCGTCTTACCCGCGGCCATCAGTATGTCGGTCTGGCGGCAGAGAAACGCGGGTATTTGGATCACATCCAGGACTTCTCCGGCGAGCGCGGCCTGATCCGGCGTGTGGATATCCGAAAGAACGGGAAGGCCCGTGGCTTCACGGACTCTGGAAAGTGTTTCCAGGCCTCTCTCAATTCCCGGGCCTCGGTAAGACTCTATTGATGTGCGGTTGGCCTTGTCGAAAGACGCTTTGAAGATCACCGGGAT
This sequence comes from Deltaproteobacteria bacterium, assembly GCA_016875095.1. Lineage (GTDB taxonomy): Bacteria > Desulfobacterota > Desulfomonilia > Desulfomonilales > Desulfomonilaceae > VGSG01. The sequence goes on along the minus strand of VGSG01000062.1, from coordinate 3,956 downwards.
GTCGAGTCTCTCGCCCAATGCGGCCACTTCGGCGGCAATCCGAAGGGTGAGCTCTTCCGACTCGATCACGCACGGTCCCAAGACCATGAAGAGCTTCTCGCCCCCTCCAATACGACGATTCCCTATGTTCAACGCAACAGGCCTGGACGGAAAATCCCGCATAACCATTCATCCTCCTGCAAACAAACACGCGCGGCGCCAAGGATCCGTCTCCGGAGCGAGATCGCTCCTGTCCATCCTTATGGCAGGTTCCTCAGATACTGGCAACAACCGGAAGAAGGTTTTCTCATGGGGGGAGGTTTTTGGTGGAGGGGTCGGGAGAATCCCCCTCTATACCCCGTTAGAAAAGGGGGATGGGGGGCATAGGCGCTAACTCTAGGCTGAGTTTGTTGGCCGAAGCTACCCCCTCACCCTGCCCTCTCCCGCCAGGGGAGAGGGTTTCACAGTCCCCCTCTCTCGATGGGAGGGGGAAGGGGGATGGTGATAACCGCCTGATATTATTAGGCCAGGTTCCATGAAGTTAGCGCCAATGGGGATGGGGGGATTTGAGGAGCTTCCCCGGCTGCGCCTGCAAGAGCTCTTCGCTATCCAGGTTCCCTCTTACTCAGCGACAGCGTCACTTGGCTCGAAGGTTTCGGCCTCTTGGGCTCGGACGGGGCGCAGCTTGCTGAGTCTGCCTTCGGACTCGAGTTCTTTGGTCTTGCGGTATTCCACGCACGCGCCGATGTACGAAACGAAGAGAGGGTGTGGATCCATGGGACGGGACTTGAACTCAGGGTGGAATTGGCATCCCACAAACCACGGATGATCCACGTACTCGATCATTTCCACTAGAGCGCCGTCAGGAGAGATCCCGCCCGGAACCAGCCCCTTGGCCTTGAAGGCTTCCATGAATTCCGGGTTGAACTCGTATCGATGGCGGTGCCGTTCGCTTATAACTTCCTTTCCGTAGATGTTGAAGCACCGCGTTCCTCTCTGCAGCACGCAGTCATACGCGCCCAGTCGCATGGTGCCGCCCTTATTCACGATGGAACGCTGCTGATCCATCAGGTGAATGACCGGATATGGAGTGTGAGGATCGAATTCGGTGGAATTGGCCCGTTCCATGCCGCACACGTTCCGAGCGAACTCTGCGACCGCCACTTGCATCCCGAGACAAATCCCGAAATACGGGATTCGATGCTCCCGAGCATACTGGGCAGCGCTAATCTTACCTTCGATACCGCGGGCGCCGAACCCGCCGGGCACAAGGATCCCGTCCACGTCTTCGAAATGTCGCTCAATCCCTGGTTTTTCCAGTTCCTCGGAATCGAGAAACCTCAAGCGCACCTTGGCGTTATTGTAAACGCCGCCGGCATAGAGCGCCTCATTCAAGCTCTTGTACGAGTCTTCCAGATGAACATATTTGCCCGCGATGCCGATGGTGACCTCCGTTTCGAGGGATTCCACCTTCTTCACAAAGTCTTCCCACTCTTCCAGTCGAGGCGCCCGGGTCCATACATTCAGGTGCTCGACGATCTTTTGGTCCAGGCCCTCCTCGTGGAACTTGAGTGGAAGCTCGTAAATGCAATCCACGTCTTCGGCCGCGATGACCTCTTCCGGCCTCACGTTGCAGAAGAGAGCTATCTTTTCTTTCACTTCTCTCGTGATCTTTTGCTCGGTTCTACAGATCAGGATATCAGGCTGGATGCCCACTTCTCGCAGAGCCTTTACGCTGTGCTGGGTGGGTTTGGTCTTCACTTCGCCGGAAGCCCTGAGATAGGGGAGGAGAGTCAGGTGTATGTACAGCACGTTCTGGGGTCCAAGGTCGGCCCGGAGCTGCCTGATGGCCTCGAGAAAGGGCAGGCTCTCGATGTCGCCGACCGTGCCTCCTACTTCCACAATGGCCACATCAACGCCGTTATCCAGCTCGCGGATGCGCATCTTGATTTCATCGGTAATGTGCGGAATGACTTGAACTGTCGCGCCTAGATATTCGCCGCGCCGTTCCTTCTGAATGACCGCGTCATAGACCTGACCCGTGGTAACGTTGTTCTTCGTGCGAAGAGCCGCGTGGGTAAAACGCTCGTAATGGCCCAAATCCAAGTCGGTCTCGGCGCCGTCGTCGGTGACGAATACCTCCCCATGCTGAAAGGGGTTCATGGTCCCTGGATCCACGTTCAGGTAAGGATCCATCTTGAGCAAGGTTACCGTGAGGCCCCGGCATTCCATCAGCGCGCCGATGGAAGCCGCGGACAGCCCTTTGCCCAGCGACGAGAGAACACCCCCTGTCACGAATATGAATTTGGTGCTCTTATACATGACCCTTCTCCATAACGTTGTGCGCCGGTCTGAGCCTGAAACTTCCGCGCCCGGAGGTTTTCAGCGCACAGCGAGCACGTAGTTCCACGATGCGCGGCCGGGTGATGAGTGTCAGCGCCCAACAAGCTGACCAAATTAAAAAATGCCGACGTTGTTGCGCTTTGTCAAAGATGCCTGCGAGATTCACGGGGCTTATCTCTATCGCATCCCGTGGTATTGTCAAGGATGATCTTCAAGCAAGGCGCAACTCGGATTCGGCAATCATTTAACGAAATTATATCACGTCGAGGAGTTCGTGACACCCCCTTCGCAAATCACGTAAGCTATAGTCCAGGGTTACATCAACGTAGGATGCGGTGAATGAAATGAACCGCATCGGTCGCGGCTTTGCGCTTACAACGAAATGAGAGACACGGATGCGGAAGGCCTCGACCGATGCGGTTCCCCCGCGAGGCGGAGTGGCCACATCCCACACGCCAGGGTCACGCGCTATAGCTCTTTACCCGTCAGGATCTTATAAATCTCCCGGTATTTTTCACTGGTCTTGGAGACGATCTCTGAGGGTAGTGGCGGCGCGGGTGGCTTCTTATCCCACGAGAGCCGTTCCAGATAGTCGCGCACGAACTGTTTGTCGAGAGACGGTGGTGAAATCCCGACACGGTACTGGTTCTTGGGCCAGAAGCGAGACGAATCAGGGGTCATTGCCTCATCAATCAGCATGGGCGTGTCATTCGCGAGACCGAATTCAAACTTGGTGTCCGCTATGATGATCCCGCGTTCTTCAGCCCACAGCGAGCCAAAGAGGTAGAGTTCGATGGTCATGTCCCTCAACCATTCGGCCGATTGCTTGCCCACCAAATCTATCACACGGCTGAAAGAAATGTTCTCGTCGTGCTCGCCCAGCTCAGCCTTGGTTGAAGGCGTGAAGATGGGTTCAGGAAGCCTCGCGGCTTGCTCCAGGCCCTTGGGCAGATCGATTCCGCAGATCTTGCCCGTCTGCTGATAGTCTTTCCAGCCACTCCCGATGATGTACCCCCGAACCACACATTCAACGGGAAACGGACGGGCTTTTTTTACCAACATGCTGCGGCCGCGCAGCAGGTCCGAGAAAGGCCCGCAGGAATCCGGGTACTGCGCGGGATCGGACGAAATCACATGATTGGGGACAATGTGTGAGGTTTTGTCCATCCAAAAGAGGCTCAGCCCGTTAAGCACCCGGCCCTTGTCCGGAATCGGGTCCGGCAAAATAACGTCAAAAGCCGAGATCCGGTCCGTGGAAACGATGAGCAGGCTGTCGCCCAGGTCGTAGACGTCTCTCACCTTGCCGCGCGCCGCCAAAGTCAGCGGCGTAAGATCCGTTTGAGTAACTACATTCGAGTGCATCACGCTGCCTTGTAACCCCTGTTGCCGGCAATGGTCCAAGCCCTCACCGGACCGGTGCGTTCTTCGGAAATGCCGCGCGACTCGGGACAAGCAACAAGCCCTGCGAGCGCTGGAAGAACTTGCAAAATATAGGAGTCTTTGAGGGAGGGGTCTGGGGAGCTAGAGTTTCGCGCATTTTGTGTACTCCTGTTGGCGCGTGGAGCGCGCGGGATGGTTTTTGTGTAACTCGTTGTTATGGCCAGCTTCCCTCAAAAAGGTTCGAGAGAAATGGC